>JACNFT010000017.1 GCA_014384505.1 Cryomorphaceae bacterium
AAAAAGTATGGGAAAGTGATGAAATAATGCAGAAAATGTGCAGTTTGGTGTAAAATAGATTGTTTTTGTGTAAAAAATAAAAATTTCTTATTTTAAAATTGTAAAAATAAAAAGAAGTAAATGTCAAAAATGTATGAAAACTGCACATAAATTACTAAAAATGGAATAAAAATGATAAAAAATACATTATTTATATTAATAATTGCAATTTTATGTTCTTGTCAAAAACAGCAGCAAAGAACCATTATCCTATCCAAAGCTTCTGCCAACTATGTTAATTGGATAGAAGGGGATAACATCATTATACTAGATGCCTATACTATAAAAAATACGGATTCTATTTTGGCATTAGCTGATGGCATCATCCTTACTGGAGGGGAGGATATCAATCCTTTACAATATAATGACACTATAAATTTGGCAGTGTGTGGTGATATCAATTACCAAAGAGATACGCTTGAAAGAAAACTATTTGATTTTGCTTTCAAGAATAAAATTCCATTAATTGGTGTGTGCAGAGGTATGCAAATGATGAATGTAGCTAGCGGTGGAACTTTGTATGGCGATATTCCAACAGAAATTGGCACAACAGTTATCCACCGCAACAATGGAGAGGTGAATCATAAAATAGTATTGTTGGATACTTGTTCTTTAATTTTTCCACTTGATACAGATACTATTATGGTAAACTCTTGGCACCATCAAGGATTAAAAATAATACCCAATAAATTAAGAGTTATTGCTCGTTCTTTTGACGGATTACCAGAGGCTGTTGTAATGGATAAGTCCGAACATCCTTTTATGATTGCAGTCCAGTTTCATCCGGAAAGATTAGGGAAAGATAACAGTATACACAGGACAATGAAGGCTAGTTTTTACAAGCAAATGGCTAAGTAAAACAAATTATTTTTATCACTCTAAAATAGAGTGAATTAGAAGTAAACCTATTACATTAGCCATCTTAAATTTGCTAGATGTTTTACGATATATTATGGACCTTTTTAATTAGCCTTTCTCCTTTTGGAGAAGCAAGAGCAGGAATCCCTTATGGAGAGCTGAATGGATTGCCGATCATGCTAGTTTTTCTTGTAGGGTTAGTAGCTAACCTTTTAGTTTTTCCAATATTCTACAAAGCAATTGAATTAGCAAATAAACACCTTTGGAAAAATCCATTATACAAGAGAACATCTCTTTATTTAGCTTTAAGAGCAAGGTCTAAAACACAATCCGTAATTAAAAAATATGGAGCTTGGGGTTTGATGGTTTTTGTAATGATACCATTGCCAGTTACAGGTGCTTATATAGGTACTATAGCGGCTTTTATTTTTGGTATTTCTTATCAAAAATCTCTTTTAGCAATTAGTATTGGTATTACTCTTTCCTCCATAATGGTAGCGTTATTTATGCATGTTATATAAGGTTAACATTGTAAAATAATCCTTTATCTTTGCATAGATGAAAGGTAAAAAAACAGTACTTATTATTTTAGATGGTTGGGGGCATGGCGATAAAACAAAGTCGGATGCTATACACCATGCAAATACTCCTTTTCTAGATTCACTTTATAATGATTACCCTAATTGTGAATTAAAAACTTTTGGTGAGCATGTTGGATTGCCCAAAGGGCAAATGGGTAATTCGGAAGTAGGACATTTGAATATTGGTGCAGGTAGAATTGTGTATCAGGATTTGGCAAAAATTAATCTTGCGTGTGAGGACAATTCCATTGCTGAAATGGAAAATTTAAAATCCTCTTTTGCTTATGCAAAGCAGAACGATAAAGCACTTCATTTAATTGGTTTAGTTTCTGATGGAGGAATTCATTCACATCAAAATCATCTTTATAAATTGTGTGAATTAGCCAATAATACAGGAATTGAAAATGTATTTGTGCATGCCTTTACGGATGGTAGAGATTGTGATCCTAAAAGCGGGAAAGGTTTCATTCAAGAATTAGAACAAAATTTATTTGGCGCTAAAATCGCTTCCATTTGCGGAAGGTATTTTGCTATGGATAGAGATAAAAGATGGGAACGCATAAAATTGGCTTATGATTTACTTACAAAAGGAAAGGGAGAAGTTTCTCGAAATCTTACTGAAAGCATCCAAAATTCATACGACAAGGGAGTAACGGATGAGTTTATAAAACCAATTGTAAGTATAGATAAAAATGGGATTCCTATTGCAACTATAAAGGAAGATGATACCGTAATTTGTTTTAATTTCCGAACAGATAGATGCAGAGAAATTACGACAGTTTTAACCCAAACCAATATGCCAGATTTTGGAATGAACATCATAAATCTTAATTACACTACAATGACTAATTACGATTCTTCTTACCAAAAGGTGAATGTAATTTATAATAAAGCCAATATCAAAAACACTTTGGGTGAGGTTTTGGAAAGAAACAATAAATCTCAAATCAGGATTGCTGAAACAGAGAAATATCCACATGTTACTTTCTTCTTTTCAGGAGGGAGGGAAGCAGAATTTATTGGAGAAAAACGATTAATGGTAAGCTCTCCAAAAGTAGCAACTTACGATTTACAACCCGAGATGAGCGCACCTGAAGTTACGGAAACTATTGTCACGGAATTAGAAAAAGGAGAAACAGATTTTGTGTGTCTGAACTTTGCAAACCCGGATATGGTAGGGCATACAGGCGATTATAATGCAATTAAAAAAGCCGTAGAAACAGTAGATAGTTGCACCAAAAAAGTGGTGGAAGCAGGATTAAAAAACGATTATGCTTTTATCATCATTGCTGATCATGGAAATGCCGATTTTGCTATAAATGTAGATGGAAGTCCGAATACAGCACACAGCACTAATTTGGTGCCTTGCTTTGCACTCAACACAAGGTTTAAAAATATACAAAACGGAAAACTAGGAGATATTGCGCCTACAATACTTAAAATAATGGAAGTAGAAACTCCAATAGAAATGACTGGAAATATTTTAATAAAATAAAAAAATGGAACACATAAATAATTACATAAACGAAAACAAGGATAGATTCATTAATGAATTAATGGATCTTTTAAAAATACCATCTGTTTCAGCAGATCCTGCTTATAAAGCGGATGTACTTAATTGTGCAGATGCAGTGGCAAAAGCAATGGAAAATGCAGGTGCCGATAATGTTGAAATCTGTGAGACGGAAGGATATCCTATTGTTTATGCTGAAAAAATTATAGATATGAATTTACCAACTGTTTTGGTGTATGGTCATTATGATGTTCAGCCAGCTGACCCATTAGAATTATGGACGAGTGGACCTTTTGAGCCTGTTATTAAAAAAACAGATATTCACCCTGAAGGAGCAATTTTTGCAAGAGGTGCTTGTGATGACAAAGGGCAGTTTTACATGCATGTAAAAGCTTTTGAACTGATGATGAATACCAATACTTTACCGTGTAATGTAAAGTTCATGATTGAAGGAGAGGAAGAAGTAGGTTCTGAAAATTTAGGTGTTTTTGTAAAAGCAAATAAGGAAAGATTAAAGTGTGATGCTATCTTAATTTCAGATACAGGAATTATTGCTAACGATACACCATCCATCACCACAGGTTTGAAAGGATTGAGTTATGTAGAAGTGGAAGTTACAGGACCTAACCGTGATTTACATTCAGGATTATATGGTGGAGCAGTTGGAAATCCGATCAATATTTTATGTGAGATGATTGCAAAAATGAAAGATGAGAATAACCACATTGCAATTCCAGGTTTTTATGATAATGTAATTGAGCTTTCTGCAGAGGAAAGAGCAGATATTGCTAGAGCACCTTTCTCTTTAGATAAGTACAAAGCAGCATTGGATTTATCAGATACACATGGAGAAGAAGGGTACACAACTATGGAGCGTACAGGTATACGACCAACTTTGGATGTAAACGGAATTTGGGGAGGATATACAGGAGAAGGAGCAAAAACTGTAATTGCATCAAAAGCTTATGCAAAAATTTCAATGAGATTAGTTCCTAATCAATCGGATGAAGAAATTACAACATTATTTTCTGACTATTTTAAAAGTGTTGCGCCTAAAAGTGTGAGTGTAAAAGTTACTCCTCATCATGGTGGAGAACCATATGTTTCTCCTACTGATATTCCTGCATATTTGGCAGCAAGTAATGCCATGGAAACCACTTATGGTAAAAAACCTGTGCCTGTTAAAAGCGGGTGATCTATTCCAATTGTTGCTTTATTTGAGTCTGAGTTAGGAGTTAAATCTATATTACTATGTTTTGGTTTGGATTCTGGTGCTATCCATTCTCCTAACGAACATAATGGTATTTTTAA
>JACNFT010000061.1 GCA_014384505.1 Cryomorphaceae bacterium
TCATCATTTTGGTATTGGTAACCAAAAACATAGGAGCCATTATTATTGGATATTTTATATCAAGTAATTGGGTTAAAGATGTTTTTTTCATTGTAATTTATTATGCGTGCATAAAATTAAAATTTATATCTTATCTGAAGTTTTATTTCGGTCATTTTATTTCCCTCTATTTCATCCCAACCGCTTTTTAATACTTCCCTATCACTATAAGTGGTTTTTGCAATTCTTAACCAAAAATCTAAATTTTGAATGATATTGCATTTGGCTACAAAGTAAATCTTACTTCCTTTTCCATAATAAGAAGGAATTGAGTAACCATATAATACATCACTTTCATAAGCATAAATTCGGCTATCATATGTTGAAGTATTAAATAGTAGATAACGGCTACTAAAAGTAATTTTCCCAAACAATGGTTTGTATTTTATATCTTGATAAAACATATAGCCGTTTTCCTTCTCATTGTTTAGAAGGATAGTTGTGCTTTCTACTCTATTGGAAAAAGTCCAATTTTCTCCTTCTTTGTAACTGATATGAAATCTAAAATTATCTTTTTTCTTGCCGCTAATATTGGAGGTTTCTGCAATTGTTTCTTCTTTGTTTTCTGATTTGTAGCGTACATACATTTTAATTGCTCTACTAATCTTATAATCTGCTTGCAAAAGGTAATCATTTCCTTTTGTTGGGGCGCCTACTCCAAATCGTAACCAAGGAAATTCATAATTATCAGCATATCCTTTTATTTTTAATTTATGATTTGGTGTAAATTCTAATCCAAAATAGAGCCCTTTTTCATTTTGAGAACTTCTTTCTGCAAATGCATTAGCGTACTCACTTTGATAATTCTTCTCATAATTTCTATATAACAAGGATGCTGATAAGCTTTTATCAAGCCCTAACATTACACCATTGATGTGTGCAATACCTCCATTCTTACTTTTCCCAACTTCACCAAAAAAATTCATATTTTTATACAAATACTGATAATCTAAACCGAAATTTTGATTAGTATTTCCACTAAAATCAAATTGATTATAAGTATAAATGGATTTTGTATATTCACCTTCAATCTTTGTAAAGTAATAAGAACCACCAATATTAAGTTTGTTTAAATTATAGTTCGCATGCACTCCATAATGATTTTGTAAGATTATATTTTTATCTAAAAGTTCATTTTCTGTTCTATGCATTCCTGTTCCTTGAATAGAGGAAAATGCAAGTTCATCATTATCTAAAGTGTCAATTATATTCGCATCTACTTTATGTGAGGAGTAAAATGCAATCAATTCCAAGTTTTTAAGGGGCTCTATTTGAATTGCCGTCCCTCTAAAAAACAAATTTTCTGCTGCTGCTGTATGAGCTTTTATCAAATTCCCGCTTTTCTGAATATTAATTACTTCTGATGATTTTCCAAAGCCCATACCACTTTGCATAACTAAACCTTGTCCAAAATTCATTTGATAGTCACCAATAATGAAGTTTTTTATTTTACCAATTTTTTTTACTTGTAAATGTGCTGAATAAAAATCAAAACCATAAGGCTGATTGGGACCTAAAAAATTTTCTCCAGCATCTTTTTCAGCTGTGATCCCAGCTTGCAAATAATTGTTTTTTAGTTGGTATTTAAAGTAAGTTCTGTGTGAGTTTCCTAGGTAGTGTTTCTTATTCTCTTCATCAGGGATGTAGCCTTTCTGTTCTTGTAAATAAAATTGATTTCTGATAATTATGTATTGATTAATATTTGCTAAAAGTTGTTTGCTGTTTACCTTAGTCTTAATACTAATAAATGGAAGTAAATTTTGAATTGTTTGCACGTCAAAACCTGCAATAGTTTGTAGTTCCAGATAGGAGAGTAGTTTTCCGTTTTTGTCAATATGAGCTAGGAGTTTGTTAATTTGATAAGCATTTAAAAAGTATAAATCTCTTAACTCTTCTTTTGTTGTCTTATTTAAATTTATAGGGTTTTCTGCAAAGTAATATAGTGCTTCATATAATTCAGAATAATCTAATTCATTTTCATTTCCTTCTGCAATTTGCTCAATTATTTCTTCTAATAGAAGGTTATTTGCTTGTGAAAATCCATTTTTAAATATTAATAGCAGTGCAAATATTATAATGAGCTTTCTCATTTTTTAGAATCTACTACTTACTGAAAGTTGAGGGGAATACCCTAAGTCTTGGTGTTTATTTACTGAAACATCAATTTCTATTTTACTTAAAGTATAACCTACTCCGAAGGAATTTTTTGTTGGATTGGTGCTGAACCCTGTTCTTAGGGCAAATTCTTTTATGATTTTGTATTCAACACCAAGGTGTAAACTTCCATTTTGATTACTTTCTAGATGCCCTTCAGTAAAAACACTAACTTTTTGGTTAGCATTATAGCGTAATCCTATCTTGAAAAGAGAGGGGATATTTTCCTCTTCATTTAGCTTTACTGTTGTAGGATTGAAAATATGTGCGCCTAACACTAACTCTCTGTTGAGTTGTTTTTGTATTCCAATTTCAAAAGTAAAATTATGAAGATTATTTAAATTTTCATTTACATAGGTTCCTAAATAGTCTAGTTGCACTCCAATATTGAAACTTGGGCTTAATTTTTTTCCAAAAGCTAATCCAATTTTAGTTTCATTGTATAGTTCAAATCCGAAATAGTTTAGGTTTAGCCCTATAACTCCTCCATATATTGGAATGGCGCATGCAATTGTATGGTTATTTAGTTCATTCAGTAGGAATTGTTTTTTAGATCCTATTCCAAAAACAAATTTATTAATGCTTGCTAGTCCAGCTTGGTTTTCAAGATTACTCCATACGTTAGTTTGTGTTAGTCCGCAACTTCCTAATGAATTAGTTTTGGCATCCAAACTTTGGGCAATACTATTTTGAATGAATAGTAGTTGTAATATGAATATAAAAAAGGACCTCATTTGAGGCCCTAAGATAATAAAATTATTGTACTCTGAAAGAGTATTCATGCATAGCTAAATCAATATTGGCTTTTACCATTTTTTCTTTCAATTTTTCTTTATAGTTATGAACCTTACTATGTATTTCTTCATTGTCTGTTGCTAAAATCTGAGATGCTAATATTCCTGCATTTAAAGCTCCATCTAATCCGACAGTTGCTACTGGTATTCCAGGGGGCATTTGTAATATTGAAAGTATAGAGTCCCATCCGTCAATTGAAATAGATGATCGGCAAGGAACTCCAATAACAGGTACTGTTGTGAATGCTGCGACAACTCCTGGTAAATGTGCTGCTCCACCGGCACCGGCAATAATTACTTTTATTCCATTTTTTCTTGCATTACTTGCGAATTTCTCAACCATCTGAGGCGTTCTGTGTGCAGATAAAGCATTTATCTCAAATGGAATTTCCATTTTGTTTAAAAATTCTGCTGCTTTTTTCATTACTGGCATGTCTGATGTGCTCCCCATAATTATACTTACTATTGCTTTCATATATTTGTTTTTTTTGATTGCAAATATATTGTTTATTATATTCTACTACTTAAACTGAGCTTATTGATTTTGGCATTTTTAATGACACATTATATATATAGGAGTTTCTATCTTCTTTCTTTTCTTTATATTTTTAACAAGATGATACTTTATTGACTCTACTTTTTAAATTTGTCATTGATATATCACCTATAAAGACTATTTTCAAACTACATATAACTTCTTTTTTTCTGATGTTTTAATATGTTTAAATGTTTTGATGCTATTTATGATATTGTATTTGGTCTAAAAAACACATTTATTATTTGTAAATCGACTATTTATAATGAGTATTTCTATTGTTATCAGGTGTATTAATAATTAAATCTAAGATAATTTTTAATTTATTTACTATCTAACTATCATAAAATCAGAGTGTAATATATGATTTAATAGTAAGAGGATATTTTATTTTAATTTTCTTTGATTATTATGTGTGAGAATAAAATCGGTATATATTTGCAACCGCTTTTTGAGAGAAAAACAGTTCTTTAAAATATTTAAGTTTAAAATCTTTTTTAATTAAAAGTTGCAAGAGTTAAAAGTATTATTATTTTTGCAGCCGCTTTTTGAAGGAATTAAAACTTACTTATTAGTAAGAACAAAAAAAGTTTCAAAATAAATTGCCAGATAATATAAACATATTATGTTTGCAGCCCTTTTTGAAAAACAGTTCATTGAATTATTGAAGATAGAATTAAATAACATCCAATTACAGTCAATTACAAATTTTTATACAACGAAGAGTTTGATCCTGGCTCAGGATGAACGCTAGCGGCAGGCCTAACACATGCAAGT
>JACNFT010000078.1 GCA_014384505.1 Cryomorphaceae bacterium
ACAATATAAAAAGCTAAATTTAATGACCTTAACTTCTTGCTTTTTACTACAACATGAGAAACTTCTTGTGTTTTAACATCTTTAACCTTACTGTCAGTATCATAATCCTCATCTTTTTCTAATAAAAATGTATTCAAAGCAACAAATCCTAAAAGAGGAAGGGTAAATTCTGCGACCACCAATATCATAGATACCGCTCTAAACTTATTATAGCCTGGGAAATAGTCCAAAAATAAATCAGTAAGAGGCATAAAATTTTTCCCCCATGCCAGCATGATAGACATAATAGTGGCTAATAAAATCCAAACTCTCATCTCTGATTTTACAAATAATAAACCAAAAATAAAAAGAAACATAACTATTGACCCAGCATAAGTAGGTCCTGAAGTAAAAGGCTGGGTACCCCAATAAAGTGGTAATTGCTTAATAAGTTGCTTAGCATTAGGAGCTCTTTTTATTGCTTGATAAGTTTCAGAATCAGTGGTTAACTCTCCCTGTGAGGCACCTCCATGAAAATTAGGAATCAGTAAAGTAAATGTTTCAGCAATTCCATAACTCCATGAAGTAGCATAATCCTTATCTAAACCTGAAGTTTTATTATCTAAATTATTAGTTAATTCTGACTTCCCTCTTGTACTTTCAGTACCATATTCCATAGTTGTACTTAAGCGAGTAACTGCGGTGGCAGAAGCTAATAAAGCCGCTAAAATCAAAACTCCTGATCGCTTTGAAAAATCAATAAGATTATTAGCTTTAAAATCTTTTATAAACTGAACTATACCTATTAAAATTAACATCAATACCAAATAATAAGTAATCTGCAAATGATTCGCATACAATTCCAAAGCCACTGTAAGTGCAGTCAGCACCCCTCCTAACAACATACGCCCTCTGTAAGTATAAAGTACTGCAGCAACTACCATTGGAAGGTAAGCAATAGCGTGTGCTTTTGTCATATGCCCTGCCATTATAATAATAAAGAAATAAGAAGAAAATGAAAAAGCAATTGCCCCAACTGCAGATAAGCGATAATCTACTTTCAAACTAAGTAACAATAAATAAAACCCTAACAAATACAAAAACAACAGATTAGCTGGCCTTGGGATTCCTAATGATATAGTTTTAGCTACATACTGAATTAAATTTCCATTAGACCTTGTAGATATTTGATAAGCTGGCATTCCTGAAAACATGGAGTTTGTCCAAAGCGCCTCTTCACCAGTTGCTTCACGGAAATCAATCACCTCTTTACTCATACCTTTATGATGAGTAATATCTGCCATATTCAGCAATTTACCTTGTAATACAGGTGAAAAGTAAGTAAAAGAAATACCCACAAATAATAGAATAACTATTAGATGTGGGCTGAGTTTTTTAAATTTTTGCATAATTTTATTTTATTCTTCAACTTCTTCAAAATCAACATAATCACCTAAATTATCTGATTTAGTTTTTGTTGAAGTTTTAGTTTTTTCTAGAGTCACTTTACCTTCCTGTTGCTTAGGAGGTTGTTGATTGTGATTTTGCTGATTAAATTGCTGACCAAAACGATCTTGCATTTTAGTAGCAAAACGCTTTAAGAGGATTGGAGCTAGTATTCTTCCTAAATATTTAAGAAAAAGGTAAATCAATAATATGAGAAAAAGTGTTTGCAATCTATTTACTTAAATATAAGTTTCTCTCAGAATATACTTTAGTAAAGTAATCATCCTTTAAATCATCAATAAAATAAATTGCTTCTCCTGTAGATTTCATTTCTGGCCCTAATTCTTTATTTACATTAGGGAATTTATCAAACGAAAATACTGGAACCTTTATTGCATACCCTTTTTTTGTTGGGTTAAAATCAAAATCAGTTACTTTTTTCTCTCCTAACATAACTTTTGCGGCATACTTTACATAAGGTTCATCATATGCTTTAGCAATAAATGGTACAGTTCTTGATGCTCTAGGATTTGCCTCAATTACATAAACTATTTCATTCTTAATCGCAAACTGGATATTGATTAAACCTACCGTTTCCAAGGCAACTGCAATCTTGTTTGTAATATCAATCATTTGCTGACGCACATTATCACTCAAATCAAATGTTGGTAATACAGCATAAGAATCTCCTGAATGAATTCCACAAGGTTCAATATGCTCCATCATTCCAATAATATATACATTCTCTCCATCACAAATAGCATCAGATTCTGCTTCAATTGCTTTATCTAAATAATGATCCAAAAGCACCTGATTTCCTGGCATATCTCTTAGCAAATTGACGATATGATGTTCTAATTCCTCTTCATTAATTACAATCTTCATTCCTTGCCCACCAAGCACATATGAAGGACGAACTAAGATTGGAAAATTTAAGGTTTTTGAAATTTCAATGGCCTTTTCAGCTGAATCAGCAACTGCAAATTTTGGAAAAGGAATATTAAGTTCTAATAACAACTCAGAGAATCTTCCCCTATCCTCCGCTACATCTAAAGCATTATAGGAAGTCCCCATAATTTTAATCCCATAACGCTCTAGTTTCTCCGCTAACTTAAGTGCAGTCTGTCCACCTAACTGCACAATTACCCCTACAGGTTTCTCATGACGAATAATATCATAAATATGTTCCCAGAAAACAGGCTCAAAATAAAGTTTATCTGCTGTATCAAAATCAGTAGAAACTGTTTCAGGATTACAATTAATCATTATAGTTTCATAGCCACACTCTTTAGCTGCTAACACTCCATGAACACAAGAATAATCAAACTCAATTCCTTGCCCAATTCTATTGGGACCTGAACCTAAAACAATAATTTTTTTCTTATCGCTTACCTCACTTTCATTTTCAGCAAACTTTTTACCATCAACCTCTTTTGGCATTTCAAAAGTAGAATAATAATAAGGTGTTTTGGCAGTAAACTCTGCTGCACAAGTATCTACTAATTTGTAAACTCGCTTAATATTTTCAGCATTTCTTTTATCATACACTGCACTTTCCAAACAGCTTAACAAATATGCAATTTGTCTATCGGCATATCCCTTCATTTTTATTTCTAACAACAAATCAGTTGGAATAGTTTCAATAGAATATTTTTCAATCTCTTTTTCCAACACTACCATTTCTTCAATTTGATGTAAGAACCAGTAATCAATTCTTGTTATTTCATGAATTTTCTTAGTTGGAATACCAATTCTCATAGCATCATATACTCTAAAAATTCTATTACCACTAGCATGCTTTAATTCATGTAGAATTACATCTTGGTCCGTTTTTCCTTTTCCATCAGCACCAAGACCATTACGCCCAATTTCTAGTGACTGGCAAGCTTTTTGTAAAGCTTCTTGAAAAGAACGCCCAATAGACATTACCTCTCCAACAGATTTCATTTGTAATCCTAGCTCAATATTAGAACCTGGAAATTTATCAAAGTTCCATCTAGGAATTTTAACTACTACATAATCCAAAGTAGGTTCAAAAAAGGCAGAAGTTGATTTAGTAATTTGATTATCCAATTCATCCAAAGTATAACCAATCGCTAATTTACTCGCAATTTTGGCAATAGGATAACCCGTTGCCTTTGATGCTAATGCTGATGAGCGAGAAACTCTTGGGTTGATTTCAATCGCAATAATATCTTCAGATGAATCAGGGTTTACAGCAAATTGAACATTACAACCACCTGCAAAATCACCAATTGAACGCATCATTTTAATGGCCATATCACGCATCTTTTGATAAGTAGTATCAGCCAAAGTCATTGCAGGTGCAATTGTAATGGAATCACCAGTATGGATTCCCATAGGATCCAAATTCTCAATATTACAAATGATGATTACATTATCATTATTATCTCGCAAAAGCTCTAATTCATATTCCTTCCAACCAAGTACAGCTTTATCAATCAGAACTTCATGAATTGGTGAAGCATGCAGGCCTTTTGACAATAAATCTTCAAACTCTTCTTTAGTATGTACAAAAGCAGCTCCACTACCACCAAGAGTAAATGATGGTCTAATTACTAAGGGAAATCCTAATTCTTGTGCTACTTCTTTTCCTTCTAAAAATGAAGTTGCAATACGGGCAGGTGCAACAGGAATATCAATCTTTTTCATTAACTTACGGAACTGCTCTCTATCTTCAGTAATATGGATCGCAGCAATGTCAACTCCAATAATATCAACCCCATATTTATCCCAGATTCCTTTCTCATCAACTTCAATACAAAGATTTAAAGCCGTCTGCCCTCCCATTGTTGGTAATACAGCATCAATATTTCTTTCTTCTAAAATTTCAA
>JACNFT010000015.1 GCA_014384505.1 Cryomorphaceae bacterium
ATCTTTACTTTCAACTGATTTAATTCACCAATTCTTTCTAAAAATTCTCTATCCAAATTTACCTTCATTTTACGAGACAATAAGTCCACTTCATATTTATTTAGGTGATCCACCACATTAAAAATCAATGAATGCTTTCCTTTATGTTCGGAAACAATATGTACTACATCATTCACTAATTGTTTGGATATATCTCCTACATCCACTTTTAATACAACATCCCTTACTTCCTTGTCAATAAGTTCAGAAAGCAAATCAATTGACGAGATTTTAAATTCTAAATCATCATTATAGAAACGCTTTTTCACTTTACCACTTAGGTGCAAAAGCCAACCTGTAGTTAAGTAAGCCTTAAAGTTAATATAATCATCACTAAATAAATAGAAACTAAATGAATCGTGATAGTCCTCAATATGCAAAACTCCAAAAGGCTTTCCTGTTTTTGTTTCTCGGTGCTCCACTTTAGTTACCACTCCAGCAAAGCGCAACTCTTTTCCATTAATTTTATCCAAATCATTAAGCATAGAAAAGTTTCCATTACAGAAATTAGCCATTTCAACTTTATAATCATCCAAAGGATGTCCAGAGATATAAATTCCAACAACATCTTTTTCCTTAGAAAGTAATTCCATAGTACTCCAAACGGGTGTTTCTTCTGGAACAGGCGCTTGAATTGTTGCCTCTGAACTCTCACCAAACATATCAAACTGATTGGAATTAGCACTATCCTTAACTTTGTTCCCAAACTTAATCATTTTCTCTAAAAAAGTCTGCCCACTATCTTCCTTTGTAAAATATTGTGAACGCTTTAATTCAAAAGAATCAAAACCACCTGAACACACCATACTCTCTAGCGTTCTTTTGTTTGCCGATCGCAAATCTACCCGTTTCACAAAATCATCAAAAGCAGTATATTTTCCTTCTTTTCGTTCATCCACAATTGCCTGAACAGCACCTTCCCCTACTCCTTTTACAGCTCCTAATCCAAAACGAATTTCTCCTTTATCATTTACAGCAAACTTATAAAAGCTCTCATTTACATCAGGCCCTAAAACTGGAACTCCCATACGTTTACATTCTTCCATAAAATAAGTGATATCCTTAATATCACGCATATGATTAGTAAGTAATGAAGCCATTAATTCAGAAGGATAATGTGCCTTTAAATATGCCGTTTGATAAGCAATAAACGCATAGCAAGTAGAGTGAGACTTGTTAAAGGCATAAGAAGCAAAAGCTTCCCAATCCGTCCATATTTTATCTACAGTATTGATATCAAAACCATTTTCTTCACAGCCAGTAAAAAACTTAGGTTTTAATTTATCCAGTACCGCTTTAATTTTTTTACCCATTCCTTTCCTTAGCATATCGGCATCTCCCTTAGAAAAACCTGCTAATTTTTGAGAAAGTAACATTACTTGCTCCTGATAAACTGTGATTCCGTAAGTTCCTGACAAGAATTCTTCCATTTCAGGTAAATCATATTCAATCTCCTCTATTCCATGCTTACGTTTAATGTAATTAGGAATGTATTCCATAGGACCAGGACGATACAAAGCATTCATAGCAATTAAATCATCAAACTTATCGGGCTTTAAGTGTTTTAAGTGCGCCTTCATCCCATCAGAAGAAAACTGAAAAATACCAGAAGTTGCTCCACTTTGGAAAATTTCAAATGTTTGTACATCATCCAAAGGAATTGTGTCAATATCAACTTCTACACCATGAATTTTTTTGATAATTTTCAAGCAATCCTTAATAATAGTAAGATTTCGTAATCCGAGAAAATCCATTTTCAATAGCCCAGCATCCTCCACCACACTATTGTCGAACTGAGTTACCATTAAATCAGAATCCTTAGCCCTTGTCATAGGAATAAGGCCCATCAAAGGTTCAGGCGTAATAATTACCCCACAAGCATGAGTTCCTGTGTTTCTAACATTTCCTTCTAATCTCCTAGCCAAATTAATGGTTTCGGCTATCAAGTCATTTCCCTTTGAAAGTTCAATTAAGGCTTTGGTATTAGTCAACTGATCAGCCTTTAATTTTTCCTTTAAAGTCTTTTCATCCCAAGAGAAAATTTTGCCTAATGACGTTAAATCAGGAACTAACTTTGCCGCTCTATCCGCATCAAACAATGGCAAGTCCAATACCCTAGCCGTATCACGAATGGAGGACTTTGCGGCCATAGTACCATAAGTAATAATTTGAGCTACATTTTCCTTTCCGTATTTGTTCACTACCCAATCAATAATTCTTCCCCTTCCCTCATCATCAAAATCAATATCAATATCTGGTAAGGATACACGTTCAGGGTTTAGGAAACGCTCAAAAAGTAGATCATACTTTATAGGATCAACATTGGTAATAGTAGTGCAATAGGCAACAACAGAACCAGCAGCTGAACCCCTACCAGGACCAACAGAGACATCCATAGTCCTTGCCTGTTTTATAAAATCCCGAACAATAAGAAAATAACCAGGATAACCCGAATTTTCAATTACTTGGAGTTCAAAATCAATTCTTTCCTTTATTGCGTCTGTAATTTCAATATAACGATCTTTAGCTCCCTTGTAAGTAAGGTGTTTTAAATAAGCATTCTCCCCTCTTTTTTTTCCATCCACTTTATCTTGTTCATCCACAAATTCCTGAGGAATGTCAAACTCTGGCAATAGCACCTCACGGGCTAAAGTATAAGATTCAATCTTATCAATTAAGTGGGTGATATTGTCAATAGCCTCAGGTAAGTCAGCAAAAAGCTCTTGCATTTCTTTTGATGACTTGAAATAGAACTCATCATTAGGAAAGCCGTAACGTAAGCCCCTACCTTTTCCTTTTGGAGTAGCTTGTTGCTCTCCATCCTTTACACACAAAAGAATGTCATGAGCATTAGCATCTTCCTTTTCCAAGTAGTATACATTATTAGAGGCTATAATCTTAACATTATATTTTTTGGCACAAGCAATTAACACCTTGTTTACATGGCGCTCTTCATCCAATTTATGGCGATTAATCTCTACATAAAAATCATCACCAAAAGTAGTGTGCCACCACTTAAATTCTTCTTCAGCTTGGGCTTCCCCAACATTCAAAATTAAATTAGGAATTGCCCCATAAGCACTACCTGTTAAAGCAATTAAATCCTGTTTATATTCAGTAATCAAATCCTTATCCACCCTAGGCACATAATAAAAACCCGATATATTTCCTAAGGATGAAAGTTTTGCTAAATTATGAAATCCGTTTTTGTTTTTACAAAAGAAAGGAACCTGTGTACCATAGTCCTTTACTGTTTTGTCTGTATGATCATTACAGACATTCAATTCACAACCTAATACTGCTTTCAAAATAGGTGCCTGTCCTTTTTTCAAATTGGCATTTACAGGATGCTTAAGTACAGAATCAATAAACTTATACGCCCCAAACATATTCGTATGATCAGAAAGACCAACAGCTGGCATTCCCATATCAGCAGCCTTATTTACAAGGGATTTAACATCAATAGTCGACTGTAAAATAGAAAACTGAGAATGCACATGAAGATGTGAAAAAGGAGAATCTGAAATTACTTCTTTTTCGCTTTCCTGCTCTTCAGCTACAATCTCTTCTAGATCAGGAGCATCAACTAAGCTGTAAGGCTCAATATTTAAACCAATCAATTCAAAGGCAGTAGGATTTATCGTTTTATAATTATTAAACTGATCAGAAGACATTCCTGCTTTTGAAAACGGAATAACTTCCAAACGAATTAACTCCAAGAAACACCTTGCAGTTGCTTCTACATCAGCAGAGGCATTATGTGCCTCAGCAAATGCATCTCCAAAAAGTTTAACATACAATTCAGTTAATTTTGGCCATTTGAACTTACCTCCTCTACCCCCAGGTATTGCACAGAAATTAGTGGATTCATCTTTAGTATCTAAAGCAGGAAAATCAGCTAAAATATTTAACATATCTTTCCTTAATAATTCACAACCTACTATGCTGTTATCAAAAGAAACATTATGCCCAATAACAAACTTACATTTCTCAACATCCTTAACAAACTCTAACAATACTTGAGATAAGGGCATACCCTGTTTGTTGGCACGCTCAGTTGAAATACCATGTATTTTTTCCGCATTAAAAGGAATATCATAACCTTCAGGCTTAATGATATAGTTTTTAACTTCCAAT
>JACNFT010000067.1 GCA_014384505.1 Cryomorphaceae bacterium
ATAAGAAAATGGAGCGCTCTGTTGCTCCTATATATGGGATAAACACTGGTTTTGGTTCACTTTGCAATCATAAAATAAGCAATGATGATTTAGGTAAGCTACAAACTAATTTGGTGCTTTCTCATGCTTGTGGTACTGGTGATAAAGTGCCAGATGAGATAGTGAAAATTATGCTTTTGTTAAAAGTTCAATCCTTATCATACGGACATTCAGGAGTGCAATTAGAAACTGTTGAACGCCTTATTGAGATGTTCAATAAAAATATCCTTCCAGTAATTTTCCAGCAAGGTAGTTTAGGGGCTTCAGGTGATTTAGCTCCTTTAGCTCATTTGTCTTTACCGCTTTTAGGAGAAGGGAAAGTTGTAGTAGAAGGAAAGGAAGTAGAAACAAAAACTATTATGAAGGCTAATGATTGGGAAGCAATTGCTTTGCAATCTAAAGAAGGATTAGCTTTGCTTAATGGTACACAGTTTATGGGTGCTTATGGAGTTTGGAGTTTGCTAAAAGCACAAAAATTATCCTATATGGCAGATATGATTGGTGCAATTTCTTTAGAGGCTTTTGATGGAAGAAATGAGTGTTTTGATGAACTGCTTCATTTAGTGCGTCCCCATAAAGGACAAATAAAAACAGCTAAAAATATTCGTGATTTCTTAGATGGTAGTGAAATACAGGAAGGGGAGAAGGAATATGTTCAAGATCCTTATTCTTTTAGGTGTATGCCACAAGTGCATGGCGCTAGTAAAGGAGTAATTACGCATGTAAAAGAAGTATTTACTACAGAGATTAATTCTGTTACGGATAATCCTACAATTTTTATTGGTGAGGATAAAATAATTTCAGGAGGTAATTTCCATGGGCAACCTTTAGCTATGGCTATGGATTATTTAGCAATTGGACTTTCAGAATTAGGTTCTATTTCAGAAAGAAGAACTTATCAATTGATTTCTGGGCAAAGAGGTTTGCCGGCATTTTTGGTAGCTGAACCTGGGCTTAATTCAGGAATGATGATTCCTCAATATACGGCAGCAAGTATTGCAAGCCAGAATAAGCAATTATGTACGCCTGCTTCAGTAGATTCTATCGTATCATCTAACGGACAGGAGGATCATGTTAGTATGGGGGCTAATGCAGCTACAAAGCTGTATAGAGTAGTAGAAAATACTGAACGTATTTTAGCTATTGAACTTTTAAATGCTACTCAGGGTATTGCTTTTAGAAATGCAAAATCTTCTGATTTTATTGAAGGAATTTTGGATATTTACAGAGATGAAGTTGAATTCTTAAGTGCGGATAGATTACTTCATGATGATATTGAAACATCAATAGGTTTTCTGCAAGGGCTTTCAGTTGACTCGGACCTGCTTTAAAGTCTAATTCGTAAAAACATATTTCAAAATATTAGCTCCCATTTGTAGGGATTTTAGTCGGATTTGCTCGCTATCATTATGTACTTCTGCATCTTCCCATCCATCTCCAATATCTGATTCAAAAGTATAGAGTAATACTAAGCGTCCATCCATAATAACACCAAATGCTTGTGAAGGACTTGCATCATGTTCATGAATTTTTGGTAAACCATTTTTGAACTCATATTTACCATGGAAAATAGGATGGTTTATTGGTAGTTCTACTAAATCAGTTTCAGGCAATATCTTTCTTATTTCTGACCGAACAAAAGGATCCATTCCGTAATTATCATCAATGTGTAGGAAGCCACCCCCTAAAAGATAGTTGCGTAAATTCTCCCTTTCACTAGAATTAAAAACTACATTTCCGTGTCCTGTCATGTGTAGGAAAGGATAATTGAAAATATCTGTACTTTCTACCTCAACAGTTGCAGGCTCTTTTTTGATGTTTGTGCCAATATTTTCGTTTGCAAAGGCAATAAGATTAGGTAAGGCAGTAGGGTTTGCATACCAGTCGCCACCACCATTGTATTTAAGTACCGCTATTTGGTACGTATTTTGTCCAAATGAGGTTATTGCAATAAAATAGATAAATACTAGTAGAGCTCTTTTCATTTATTTAATATTTATGGTGTGTGCGGCTATAATTCCTGCTGTTTCTGTTCGTAATCTACTTGTGCCCAAACTTACGGCTTTAAATTGGTTTTGCAAAGCCATTTCAATTTCAGTAGGAGAGAAGTCGCCTTCTGGCCCTATAAGTATAAGTGTTCTTTTTTCTTTTTTCTTTTCTTTCAATTCTGTTTTATTACCTTCTTCACAATGCGCAATGTACTTATTCCCTTCAAAATCTTGTTTTAAAAAGTCCTTTAAAGTAATTGCTTCATTCAGTTTGGGTAAATGAAATTTTAAGGATTGTTTCATTGCCGATAGTAAAATCCGATTGCACCTTTCAGTTTTTATTGCTTTCCTTTCGGAATGATGGCAGATAATTGGTGTAATCTCATCAATACCAATTTCAGTTGCTTTTTCTAAAAACCACTCAAACCTATCCATATTTTTAGTTGGCGCAATAGCAATGTGTAAATGGTAATTGTGTTGTTTTTCTTTTTGTTCGCTACTTACAACTTGTAATCTGCACTTTCTTGTGTCAGCAACAGTAATTTTAGCTTTGTAGAAATAACCTTTCCCATCCGTAAAATTTAAAATATCACCTTCATTTTTTCTGAGTACTTTAGCAGCATGCTTACTTTCTTCCGCACTCAGTATTATTTCACTTTCAGGATTTTGGATGTAGAATAGTTGCATAAATCAAAAGTATAAAAAAAGCCGAGCAAAATGCTCGGCTTTATCTAATATCTTAATGGGAATACTTAACTCTTAACTGTTGCCTTTGGTGCTGCAGCTAAAATTTCAGCATTTGCGTTATCAGCAAACTGTGTAAAGTTTTTATTGAAAGCATTGGCCAACTCATTAGCTTTTGCGTCATAAGCATCTTTATTTTCCCAAGTGTTTTTAGGACTTAAAATTTCAGAGGGTACATTAGGACATGCAGTTGGCATTTGTAAACCAAAAACTACATGTTTTTTATATTCAACATTATCCAATTCTCCATTTAGGATAGCAGTAATCATAGCTCTTGTGTATTTCAAAGAGATACGTTCTCCAACACCATAAACTCCACCTGACCAACCAGTGTTTATTAGCCAAACATTTACATTGTGTTCTTGCATTTTATCCCCTAACATTTCTGCATATTTTGTTGGATGTAAAGGCATGAATGGTGCCCCAAAACAAGCAGAGAAAGTAGTTTGTGGTTCAGTAACACCAGCTTCAGTTCCAGCAACCTTTGCAGTATAACCTGAAATAAAATGGTACATAGCCTGTCCTCTAGTTAATTTAGATACAGGAGGTAAAACTCCAAACGCATCAGCTGTAAGAAAAAATATATTTTTTGGATTCTTACCAAGTGATGGCTTTGCAATATTTTCAATATGTTCAATTGGATAACTTACTCTAGTATTTTGAGTAATTGATCCATCTTCATAGTTTGGCTCATTTGTTCCTTCAAAAAAGGAGATATTTTCCAAAAGGGCTCCTGGTTTTATGGCTGCAAATATATCTGGCTCTTTCTCTGCAGAAAGGTCAATACATTTGGCATAACATCCTCCTTCAAAGTTAAAAACAGTATCGTTACTCCAACCGTGTTCATCATCACCAATTAGGTTTCTATTTGGGTCAGCCGAAAGAGTGGTTTTTCCAGTTCCTGATAGTCCAAAGAAAATAGCTGTATCACCACTTTTACCGGTATTGGCACTACAGTGCATAGGAAGTACATTCTTTTGGTGAGGTAATATAAAGTTTAAAGCTGAGAATATTCCTTTTTTGATTTCACCAGTATAACCAGTACCACCAATAAGGATAATCTTTTTTGTAAAGTTAAGAATAGCAAAGTTATGCTGTCGGGTTCCGTCAACTTCAGCCTCTGCCATAAATCCTGGTGCATTTAGGATAGTCCATTCTGCTTCAAAATTCTCAATTTCAGTATCAGTAGGGCATAGGAACATGTTGTAGGCAAACATATTACTCCAAGCATGTTCATTAACCACACGAATATTCATTTTGTATTTTTCTTCAGCACAAGCATAAACATCTCTTACATAAAGCTCTTTTTTACTTAAGTAGTTCAAAACTTTCTGGTGTAGTGCGTCAAATTTGTTTTCATCAAAGGATAAATTAACATTTCCCCACCAAACGGATTCTTCA
>JACNFT010000075.1 GCA_014384505.1 Cryomorphaceae bacterium
TCAAGAGGGGATTTGATGGAAGTAATTGTTGAGGCTTTTATTGATTTTGATTATGAAATTACACTTTTAACGCTTACTCAAAATAATGGAAATACGCTTTTTTGTCCGCCAATAGGGCACAGGCAAGAAAGAGGAGATTATCAAGAAAGTTGGCAGCCAATGGCTATGGAGGAGGCGCATTTAAAAGAGGCAGAAGAAATAGCGAATAAAGTGACTAAATCTCTTGGTGGTAGTGGAATGTGGGGAGTAGAATTTTTTATTGGAAAAGCGGGAGTTTATTTTTCTGAACTTTCCCCAAGACCACACGATACCGGAATGGTAACTTTGGCTGGAACACAAAACTTTACAGAATTTGAATTGCATGCCAGAGCTATTTTAGGAATACCTGTTTTGGATATTCCCTTGGTTAGAAATGGTGCTTCTGCTGTGGTTTTAGCAGAAAATGAAAATAATGCTTTCCCTGTCTTTAGTGGATTAAAAGAAGCGGCCGCATTCCCGAATACAGCCTTTACTATTTTCGGAAAACCAACAACACGACCTTTTAGAAGAATGGCAGTTGCTTTAGCGTATGGAAATAAAAATACTTCAATTTTAGTTGTGAAAGCCAAAGAGGTAGCTGCTAAAATAAAGGTGGATTAGTTTTACAAACTAGCTTCTCCAAAGTAAAATTCTAATACTTTTAATTTGAAAATATAATTGTATTTTGTTTTTATCATTTCTGATTGAGCTGCCTCATTCCTTTGTCCAGCTTGTAAAAAATTAAAGGTATTCATTCCTCCATTATCAAATCTTTCTTTGGCATATTCGTAGGCTAATTTACGAGCTGCTACTGTTTTTTCAGCTGCTTGGTATGCTTTTAAAGAACCTTTGGCATCATTATAGGCTTGGTTAATGGTATTTCTCAAATCCAATTTTACCTGCTCTAAAGCGTAGTTAGATTTCTGGATATTAATTTTATTTCTTTTGATATTTGTATTGTTTGCCATTCCATTAAAAATAGGAATTGAAAGTTGTACCCCAAAGTTTTCTCCTGCATTAGCATCTAATTGATTTGAAATAGAACTTGGATTATCAAATAATATTCTGGAGCTATAAGAATAGTAACCAGTTATTTTTGGCAAGATACTTCCTTTGGAAATAGCTAAGTCTTTCTTGGCAATTTTAAGATTTGTTTCTGCTAATTTAACATCATTACGTTTAGCTACAGCAGTTAAATATATGGTATTTACATTTGTATTCAGTATTGATGATTCAGGAGTAGTTGCTGTTTCCTGTGCTATTTCAAAATTATCAATTTCAGAAATAAGCAATAATTGTGCCAGTGAAATTTTTGAAAGTTGATAGTTGTTTTCGGCTACTACTACATTTTGTTCAATTGTAGCTACATTTGCTTCAATTTCTAATACATCTCCCTTTGGAATGATTCCTGTTTTCATGCGTTCTTGTGCAATAAGTAGTTCCTCATTAGCAATGGTTAACTGTGAATACTGTACTCCCAAACTTTCTCTATTAAACAAAATTTGTAAATAAGAATTAGCTACTAATAAGGATATATTTTCTGTCATATCAGCCAATTGATATTGACTTGCTAAAATGCTGAGGTTAGCTCGGTATAATTGTTGAATATTCTGTAGACCATTGAATAAATCAATTCCCACATTTGCATTTAAAGATGCTGGGGTAGTCGTCATATTTTCCAACAGACCAGTTGTGATGTTTTTGTTAAGCCCAACATTCCAAGAATGAGAAGATTCTAAATTAATGCTTGGTAAAAAGTTAGCTATAGCAGTTGTTTTGCTTAGGCTTGTGCTTTTTAAATCTGCCTTTGATTGCTTAATAGATATATTTTTATCGATTGCACGCTTCACACATTTTTCCAAGGTCCAAACTTCCTGTGCCTGTACGTTTACACTGGCTAATAATAGGCATATACTAAGTTGTAATAATTTCATAATTTAACTTTTAATGTACTTCAATACTTACTCCTGATTTTTTTTTGGGTTCTGTTTCATTCCAAATTTTTATTTTTTCTTCTTTTGTAACTCCTGAAATTATTTCAGCATTTATTCCATCTGATAAACCTATTGTAAGCTCTCTTCTTTCAAATTCTTGTTCTCCAATCTCTACTTCAATATAAGGTTCTTTTGTTTTTAAATCATATTGTAAAAGTGCTTCACTAATAGCTAGTACACTATCTCTTTTTTCCGTTACGATTGATGCATTAGCACTATAACCTGCTCTTACAAAATATTCATTATCCAAATATACTTCTCCTTCAATTTTGAATTGAACTGCTCCAGCTTCTTCTATTCCTTTTGGAGCAATAAATTTAAGATTGGCTTTATATTCTTTATCCTCAATTGCTGCTAAAGTTACAATAAGTGGCATGTCTTGTTTTAATTTTCCTACTTCAGCTTCATCTACTTTTCCTTCAAAAATCATGATGTTTAAATCAGCAATAGTAGCGATAGTTGTTCCTGCATTAAAAGTATTTGCTTGTATGACTTGATCTCCTTTTTTTACTGGAATTTCGAGTACTGTACCTGTAACTGTTGCACGAATATTTGTATTTGCAATACTAGAACCCCCTGCAGATCCTAATTTTATAATTTGATAATCACTTTCCGCATTTTTCAAATCTTGAACAGACTGATTATATTTCAATTCAATGTTATCGTATTCTTGTTCTGAGATAATTCCTTTTGAAAATAAAGTCTTATTTCTATCAAATTCTGACTGCATATTTGTTAAAGTGTATTCAGAATTTTTTACTCTACCTTGCGCATTGTTTAGGCTTTGTTCATTTGGAACAACCTTAATGATAGCGAGTAAATCACCTGCCTTTACTTGCTCGCCTTCTTTGACTAAAATTGTTTCAATTATTCCTGTGATCTGAGGTTTAATTTCTACTTCATCTTTTGGAATCACTTTTCCTGTTGCTACTATTTTATTTTCAATAGTTTCTATTGTAAGGGTAGAAGTTTCATAATCCACCAAGGCCTTTGAGTTGGATTTGATAAAGAAGGCACTTGCGTATACAATGCCAAAAAATAAAAGGGCTATTCCGATTTTCTTTTTCATAATTTTATGTGTGTATTTGTTGTTTGTTTTTAGTTATTTTTTATTCTTCTCTTAATGCGTCAATCGGCTTTATACTTACTGCTCTGTGTGCGGGTATAAGCCCGATTAATGTTCCTAAAACCACCATTAAAAATAAGGCTCCTAATATATATGTTATGGGTACCGTAGGGTTTGTAAAAGGATAGTCAGTCATATCCTTAGTTGCCATATTAATCCGTGAAAGTACTAAAGCCCCTAAGATAATTCCAATTATTCCTGCAATGACTGTTAGAAATACAGATTCCAACATAATTTGCGTGCGTATTTCTTTTGGAGTTGCTCCTATTGCTCGCCTTACTCCAATTTCTTTGGTACGTTCTTTTACTGAAATCAATAGAATATTTCCAATCCCTATTATTCCTCCTATTATAGTTGCCAAACCAATCACCATAGAAAGAAATGTCATTCCTGATGCAAATTGTGTAATTTGCTTAAACATTTTTCCAATGTTAAAACCGCCTAATGCTCTTTTATCCTCAGGACTTACATGATGTAATTCTTTTAAAATAGCACGAATATCAGTTTCTACTTGAACAATGTCTGCTGTAGGGTAAGCAGCAACTAATAGAAAATCAACATATTCTCCTGTATTATATAGCCTTTGATAAGTAGTGAATGGGATATAGATGTCTCCATCATTTCCAGGACCTCCTCCATCAACAAATTTAGTGACACCAATTATCCGAAAATGAATGCCATTTATCCTAACAAATTTTCCGATAGGACTTTCACCTTCTTTAAATAACTCTTGTTGTGTTCGCTCGCCAATAACACATACTTTTCTTTTGGCAATGATATCGGATTCATTAATAAACCTTCCTCCATCAAATATAGTTTTTGTTGCAATAGTGGTGTAAATAGGAAAATCACCATAAATATTATAACTTCCTTTTTTTTGACCATTTACTAATTGTGCTTTTGAGCCACCAAAAACACCACTACTATTTCTTGGAGCAATATGCTGAATTTCAGGAATTCTATTTTTTAGT
>JACNFT010000014.1 GCA_014384505.1 Cryomorphaceae bacterium
AGTTTCTTACTTTAATCTAGGTATTCCTCCTTGGCCTTTCATCATCTGCATCATTTGCTTTGCTCCACCTCCTTGCATCATCTTCATCATTTTACCCATTTGGCTAAACTGCTTAATTAACTGATTAACCTCAACTACTGAAGTTCCACTTCCATTAGCAATTCTTTTCTTTCTACTTCCATTGAGTAACTTAGGATTTTCACGCTCTTGTTTGGTCATAGAATGTATAATTGCTTCAATTCCCTTAAATGCATCATCCTCAACATCTACTCCCTTCATAGTCTTACCCATTCCAGGAATCATACCCATCAAATCCTTCATGTTTCCCATCTTTTTTACTTGCTGGATTTGCTTTAGGAAATCATCAAAACCAAATTGGTTTTTAGCAATTTTTTTCTGCACTTGCCTAGCCTCCTCTTCATCAAATTGTTGCTGAGCACGCTCCACTAAGGAAATAACATCTCCCATTCCTAAAATACGGCTTGCCATTCTATCAGGATAGAACACATCAAGCCCATCCATTTTTTCGGAAGTTCCAATAAATTTAATTGGTTTATCCACAACTGAACGAATAGTAAGTGCAGCACCACCCCTTGTATCTCCATCTAATTTTGTAAGGACTACTCCATCAAAATTTAGTTTATCGTTAAAGGATTTTGCTGTATTGACAGCATCTTGCCCTGTCATGGAATCCACAACAAATAAAATTTCCTGAGGATTAATAGCCTTCTTAATAGCGGCTATTTCACTCATCATAGCTTCATCAACTGCCAAACGACCAGCAGTATCAATAATTACGACATTATGTCCATTTGTTTTAGCATGCTTAATTGCATTTTGAGCAATCACTACAGGATTTTTATTTTCTCTATCCTGAAAAACATCAACACCAACCTGCTCTGCCAATACCCCAATTTGATCAATTGCAGCAGGACGATATACATCACAAGCTACCAATAAAGGACGTTTACTTTTATTATTTTTAAGATGTAATGCTAGCTTTCCAGAAAAAGTGGTTTTACCACTTCCTTGCAAACCTGCAATAAGAATTACTGTTGGCGAACCCTCTAAGGAAATTTCAGACTGACTACTCCCCATGAGTTCAGCCAATTCATCCTTCATTATTTTAGTAAGCAATTGTCCTGGATCAATAGCGGTAAGCACTTTTTCTCCTAAAGCTTTTTGCTGAACCTTTGCTGTAAAGGACTTAGCTGTATTAAAATCAACATCAGCTGAAAGTAATGCCTTACGGATTTCTTTCATTGTTTGAGCAACATTAATTTCGGAAATACTGCCCTGCCCTTTTAAAACTTTAAATGCCTTGTCTAGTTTTTCTGATAAATTTTCAAACATATTTTTTACTATTAAGTTACAAAAATAGTGAATTCAATTATTAAATAACTACTACACCATACAAATCAAAATGATCGGTCTTTTCAATAAGCACATTAGCAAAATCACCCATTCTTATATAAGTATCATTAGCTTTTACCAACACCTCATTATCGACATCAGGGCTGTCAAACTCAGTACGCCCAATAAAATAATCTCCCTCCTTACGGTCGAACAATACTTTAAAAGTTTTTCCTATTTTTTCTTGATTTAACTCCCAAGAAATATGCGTTTGCAAATCCATAATTTCTTCTTGCCTTGCTTTTTTCACTTCATCAGAAATATCATCATCCAGAACGTGAGCAGAAGTATTTTCTTCATGAGAATAAGAAAACACTCCCAATCTATCAAATTTTGTATCCTGAACCCATTGTCTTAATTCTTGGAATCTCTCTTCTGTTTCACCAGGATAACCTACTATCAATGTAGTACGAATAGCCATATTTGGTACTTTTTCCCTAAATGCTTTTAACAAATCATCTGTCTTCTGATGAGAAGTTCCTCTTTTCATGGATTTAAGAATTTCATCATTTATGTGCTGTAAAGGAATATCTATATAATTACATACTTTATCATTCTCTCTAATTACATCTAACACATCTTGCGGAAAGCCTGTTGGGAAAGCGTAATGCAATCGAATCCATTCAATTCCCTCCACCTTAGATAATTCAATCAATAAATCAGCTAATCTTCTTTTTTTATAAATATCCAATCCATAAAAAGTCAAATCCTGAGCAATAAGTATCAATTCCTTAACCCCATTTTTAGCTAAATTTTTAGCTTCAATAACTAATTTTTCAATAGGAGTAGATTTATGCTTACCTCTCATAAGCGGAATAGCACAAAATGAACAAGGTCTATCGCAGCCTTCAGCAATTTTAAGGTAGGCATAATGCTTAGGTGTAGTAGTTAATCGTTCACCTAGTAACTCATGCTTATAGTCTGCACCTAAAACTTTTAATAGTTTTGGCAAATCAGTTGTTCCAAAATACTGATCAACATTAGTAATCTCTCTTTCTAAATCTGGTTTATAACGTTCAGACAAGCAACCCGTAACATACAATTTATCAATCTCACCCGCTTCTTTACGTTCTGCATATTCTAGTATAGTATTAATGGACTCCTCCTTTGCGTTATCAATAAACCCACAAGTATTTATCACAACAATATTGAAATCATCCTTTTCCGATTCATGTTCTACCTCCATATTATTGGCTACCAATTGACCCATCAAAACCTCAGAATCATATACATTTTTAGAACAGCCTAAAGTGATGACATTAATTTTGTTTTTCTTTGTTGATTTTGTTCTCATTTAGTTAAATAGTGAATCTATAAATTCATTTTTATTAAAGACTTGTAAATCTTCCACCCCCTCTCCAACTCCAATATAACGAACAGGAATCTGAAACTGATCAGAAATACCAATTACCACCCCTCCTTTTGCCGTACCATCTAGTTTGGTAAGTGCTAAAGAATTTACTTTAGTAGCTTTTGTAAACTGAGTTGCCTGTTCAATAGCATTTTGACCTGTTGATGCATCTAACACCAACATTACATCATGCGGTGCTTCAGGAATAACTTTAGCCATTACATTCTTTATCTTAGTCAATTCGTTCATTAAATTGATTTTATTATGTAGTCTTCCTGCAGTATCAATAATTACTACATCAGCATCACTTGCTTTTGCTGATTGTAAAGTATCAAAACAAACTGAAGCAGGATCAGAGCCCATATCTTGTTTTACAATTGCAACTCCAGCTCTATCCGCCCAAATAACTAACTGATCAACTGCTGCTGCACGAAAAGTATCAGCTGCACCTAATACAACTTTTTTGCCCTGCTGCTTAAATTGATGTGCTAATTTTCCGATTGTAGTTGTTTTACCTACGCCATTAACACCAACAACCATAATTACATAAGGACCATCAACTTCAGGAATTTCTTCATAACCCTCCTTCATTAACAAGGAAATTTCTGCTTTTAAAAAATCATTTAATTCAGAAGTATTGATGTATTTATCTTTTGCTACTCTTTCCTCTAATTTCTCAATAATTTTAAGTGTTGTCTCGACCCCAATATCTGAAGTGATTAATGCCTCTTCAATATCATCAAGTGCTAGCTCGTCAATAGTAGTTTTACCAGCAACAGCACGTGAGAGTTTATTAAAAACATTTTCCTTAGTTTTCTCTAAACCTTTATCAAGTTTAACTTTTTTATCTTTTGAAAAAAAACCGAATATACCCATAATTATTTGCTTTAATAAACACAAAAAGCTCCTTTCAAAGATAGAAAGAAGCTTTTGCCTACGTATAATTAAATACTATTTTTTTGCAAAGAATTCTTTTACTTTATCCTTTGGTACAATTTCACTTTTAAAAGAGTATGATCCACTTGCTGTTTTAACCATTTTCACAGCTTTAGTAAAAGCTTTTGCTCCTTTTTTCTGTAATGATGCTACTGTCTTTTTTGCCATTTTATTTTATTTTATTTCTTTATGAACAGTCATTTTCTTCATAATAGCGTTGAATTTCTTCAATTCCATTCTATCTGGAGTGTTCTTTTTATTCTTAGTTGTAATGTGACGAGATGTTCCTGGTAATCCGCTTGCTTTATGTTCAGTACATTCTAAAATAACTTGAACTCTATTTCCTTTCTTTGCCATTTTCTTATAATTTATTG
>JACNFT010000013.1 GCA_014384505.1 Cryomorphaceae bacterium
TTACTTTGATGCTCTGTAAAGCAGTACTCCAGCCAAAACCATATAGCAGAGATTTGGAATCCAAACCGCTAGTGCAGGAGCTAGGTTACTATTAGTAGCAAAAGTAGTACTCACTTGCATAAACAGAATATAAGTAAAGGCAATTAGTATTCCTATGCCTAAGTGTATACCAATCCCTCCCCTAGTTTTTCTACTCGCAATAGCCACCGCAATAAGGGTAAGTATAATGGAGGCAAAAGGAAAGGCAACTCTCTTGTGCTTTTCTATTTTATGATAAACAAGTTGTTCACTTCCTTTAAGTTCTTCATCCGCTATATAATCGTTTAGTTCAAACATATTCATGGTTTCAACTAAGCTTTTTCGTTTTGTAAAATCATGAGGGCTAAGGTTAAGAGAAGTGTCAATACTAGCACCATTGCTTATTATCTCTCCATTATCACTAAACTCTCTAACTTCATATTTGTTAATTGTCCATTTGTGGCTAAGCGTGTCGTATTGTATGTAGTCGGACTTTAATTTTGAAGCTAACTTTCCATTTTTAAAATTTTCCAAAGTAAATTTATAGCCTATATTTCTTGTAGAATTGAAGCTTTCCATATAAATATATTGCCCTGGTTGTACCTGCATATGAATGTTCTTAGCACGAGAATAGCGTTTACTTTTTAGGTATTTGTTTTCAAAATTAATTCGTTCACTATTGGAAGAGGGGATGATGAAATTCCCTAATACAAAAGATAAAACACCTAACACTACTGCAGATATCATAAAAGGTTTTAGCAAACGCCTAAAGCTCATTCCACTATTAAGTATGGCTATTATTTCAGTATCATTCGCCATTTTGGAAGTGAAAAAGATAACAGAAATAAAAATAAAGAGTGGGCTAAATAGATTGCCGAAATAGGGAATAAAGTTTAGGTAGTAATCCATAATTATGGATCTTATTGTTACTTCACTCTCCAGAAAATCATCTATCTTTTCTGAGATATCAAAAACGATAACAATCAGTAATATCAAAGCTAGGGTAAAAAAGAATGTACCCAAGAATTTCTTAACGATATACCAATCTAGTTTATTCATTTATAATCTGATATCTAGTTTTTTAACCATCTTATTTTTCCAAGTGGTAAATGTTCCTTCTTCTAGTTGTTTTTGTGCTTGTTCCATCAACCATAAATAAAAACGGATATTGTGTAAAGTAGCAATTTGTTTTGCTAGGAGTTCATTGCTTGCAAATAGGTGACGCACATAAGCTTTTGTATAAGTGTTATCTACAAATGAAGTTCCATTTGGGTCAAGAGGACTATAATCATCAGCCCACTTTCTATTTTTCATATTCATGGTTCCTTCTGATGTGAAAAGCATTCCATTTCGTGCGTTTCTAGTTGGCATAACACAGTCAAACATATCTACACCAAGAGCAATATTTTCAAGCAAGTTACTTGGCGTTCCTACACCCATCAAATACCTTGGTTTGTCCCATGGAAGTACTGAACAGACTATGTCTGTCATTTCGTACATCATATCATGGGGTTCCCCTACAGAAAGCCCACCAATAGCATTTCCATCTCTTTCAAAACTTGCAATCTTTTCAGCTGACTGAAGGCGCAAATCTTTATAGACACTTCCTTGAACAATTGGGAAGAAAGTTTGTTGGTATCCGTATTTACCTTCTGTGGTATCAAAGCGATCGCAACACCTTTTTAGCCACCTATGTGTCATGTGCATTGATTTTTTTGCATAATCATATTCGCACGGGTAGGGTGTGCATTCATCAAAAGCCATGATTATATCTGCACCAATCGTTCTTTGTATATCTATTGCGTATTCAGGAGTAAAAAAGTGAGAACTTCCGTCAATATGAGATTGAAATTTCACCCCTTTCTCTGTAATTTTTCTTCTATCTGAAAGTGAATAAACTTGGTATCCTCCGCTATCGGTAAGTAAGGGTTTATCCCAACCTATGAATTTATGTAAGCCTCCAGCTCCTTCAATAATATCAAGTCCTGGGCGTAAGTAAAGGTGATAAGTGTTTCCTAGAATAATTTGTGCTAAAGTATCTTCTATAAGTTCATGCTGATGTATTCCTTTTACTGTTCCTGCTGTACCTACTGGCATAAAGATTGGAGTCTTTATTTTACCATGTGCAGTCTCCATTTCTCCTAACCTTGCCTTGGAATGCGCATCTTCCTTTAATAGTCTAAATTTCATGTTGGCAAAAGTAATTAATTAAATCCTCTAGTATCTAAAGTCTATTATCTAAAATCTATTAATTACTTTTGCGCAGGTAATTACTGATGCTATCGCTTCAATTTATTGAAGAGGAAAGTCCGGACACCATAGAGCAACATAATGGGTAACACCCATCTGCCGTAAGGTATGGACAAGTGCAACAGAAAGTATGTACAGGTAATGCTGTAGTGAAACCAGGTAAACTCTATGTGGTGCAATACCATGTATATCAGGATTTAAGAGCTGCTCGCTTTTTCTTGAAGGGTAGGTAGCTTGAGGTAATAGGTAACTATTATCCTAGATAAATGATGGCACTCTTAGGAGAACAGAATCCGGCTTATGTGTAATTACTAATCTAAAGCCGACACTTAGGTGTCGGCTTTTTCTATCTTTGTCCAATGCATAGAATACTTCTTATTTTTTCTCTTATTTCTTGTTCGTTCCTATCTGCTCAAGATACATTAATGCCTGTTATCTTTTTAGATGATGTAGTAATTTCAGTAAAAAATAATGGTTTTAGTGTTGATGACTTTGTGGGTTATGTAAAGAAAGATACTACTTTTTATATGGGTTTTAAGCACCTGCGCTATTATTCTCATAACTATGAAAGTGAGCTAAATATTTTTAATAAAACAGGAAAAGTAATTGGAACGCTTAAAAAACAGGGCACACATCATTCCAATGGTAAGCGGGCTTGGATTGTTAATGATTCTATTTCTGATAAGGGAAAGATATTTAAGCGCAATGGAAAGTATAAATATTATACTCCTGAAGCATTTGATGAAGTATTCTTTCCTAAAGATACAATAGATGTAAGTCTTAATATGTCAAAAGAAAAAAATGAAAAGGAAAGTCAAAATATGCGAGATGCTAAAACGGTTGGCTTTTCAATTGGTACGGATGATGTAGAGCAATCCAAGGGAGGTATTTCTAAAAAGCTAGCTGTTTTTGATATTGATATGCAGCAATATTACGATTATACAATTAGCGATACTATTTATAATAAAAAGGAATGTTATGTGTTTGTTGTAAAGGTTAAACAGGAGCTAAAAGCTAAGGATAGAGAGAAAGCTTTAATTAGAAAAATTGTTTCCTATTTTGATAAGGAAAATTTTAATGTAATTTACAGGCAGTATAAGTTTGTATACAACCATTTACTAATTGATTTAGATATGGATGTTTTTGTTTATATGGATTATGTGAATGGAAAACATGTTCCAACTGATATCCATTACAAGGGTTTTTGGAATGTATTATTTTTTAAGCCTGAACGAGCAGAATTTAAGTTAAAGAATACTAATTACTTAGTAGATTAAAGGTTTCTGTGTGACCCATCACAAAAAGCACCTTTGCTAGAATGTTTACATCCACACCAAGCTACTTTTTTATCTTCTTCTAATATAACTATTTCAGGTGAAAAACCTGTTCCTTTATGGGAACCATCACAGTAAGGATTCTTACTACTTAGTCCACAAGTGCAAAATGCTTTTTTTCCTGCTTTTTCATCTGCTATATAAGGTGATTTTTGTGCAATTTTTGGTAATTTATCCATTGTAGTTTTGTTTTTGGTAAAGATATGAAATATTTAACAGTGAAATCGCTGAAATTTTTCTCAAATAAAAAGTAGAAGTATAAAAAAACCTTTTATATTTGCAGCCCAGAAATAACTAAGAAATAAAGTCATGCCAAAAAGAACCTTCCAACCATCAAACAGAAAAAGAAAAAATAAACACGGTTTTATGGATCGTATGTCAACTGCTAATGGACAGCGAGTAATTG
>JACNFT010000012.1 GCA_014384505.1 Cryomorphaceae bacterium
TATGAAAGCATATGTATTTCCTGGACAAGGCGCTCAATTTCCTGGAATGGGAAAAGATTTATATGAAGCATCAGCAGAAGCTAAACAACTGTTTGAAAAAGCAAATGAAATTTTAGGATTCTCAATTACTGATATTATGTTTGGTGAAGATGCTGAAGCACTTAAACAAACTAAAGTTACTCAACCTGCTATCTTTTTACATTCAGTAATTTTAGCAAAATCATTAGGAGATTCCTTTAAGGCTGAAATGGTTGCAGGGCATTCTTTAGGTGAATTTTCTGCTTTAGTGGCTGCAGGCTATTTATCTTTTGAAGATGGATTAAGATTAGTATCCAAAAGAGCAATGGCTATGCAAAAAGCTTGTGAGCAAAACCCATCAACTATGGCAGCTGTTTTAGGATTAGAAAATGAAGTGGTTGAAAATATCTGCAAAGAAATTAAAGAAGTGGTTGTTCCTGCAAACTATAACTGCCCAGGACAATTGGTAATTTCGGGCAGTAATGAAGGAGTTAACATTGCATGTGAAAAATTAACAGAAGCTGGAGCAAGAAGAGCACTTAAATTGCCTGTTGGTGGAGCATTTCACTCTCCACTTATGGAACCTGCTAGAGCAGAATTAGAACAAGCAATTGATGAAACTAATTTTAATGTAGGAATTTGTCCTATCTACCAGAATGTAACTGCAACAGCTATTACTAATCCTGAAGAAATTAAAGAAAATTTAAAAAAACAACTTACTGCATCTGTACTTTGGACACAAACTATGCAACAAATGATTACTGATGGTTTATCCTCAGTAACTGAAGTAGGTCCTGGAAAAGTATTACAAGGTTTATTTAAAAAAGTGGACAGAAAGCTAGACACACAAAGCGCTAGTTTATAAAGTAGCGTTTAATAATTTTCCGCTATTTACTAAATCATGCCAGGCTTTTTGAGTCTGGCATTTTTCGTAAAGCTCTGCATGATTCATATTATGACAATCAGTACCTACCAAGCTTACCATACCTGAATTAATTAAAGATTCTGTTTTTTTCTTTACTTGAGGAGAATAATAACCAATTAACGAAAGAAAATTAATCTGCAAAATAACCCCTCTACTTATAAATTCTTCATAATCTTTTATTGTATAGTAATTATATCTTTCAGGATGAGCTAACACTACTTTGTATCCTTCTAATTGCAATTTAAAAATAATCTCAAAAAGATTTCTTGGTGCCTGCATAAAAGAAAGCTCCACCAAAATATAATTATCACCAAAAGTTAGGAATTTTTCCTTACCTATTTTCTGTTCAAACTCATAATCAATGTAGTACTCAGCTACCGCATCAATTTCCATATTAATGTTTTTCGCTTTCAATTCCTTACGAACATCAGCAAGTCCTTTCAAGATTATTTCTGAAGAATTTTGATAAAAATCACTCATCACATGTGGGCTAGTAATTATCTTTTCAAAACCCAAACCCTGCATTTTTTCAATTAATGCTATTGTCGTTTCCATGTCAGGAGAACCATCATCAATTCCTGGAATAAAATGGGAATGAATATCAGTTTTTAAAACAGAGAAATTAAGTGGTTCGCACTCCTGTTCCTTCTTTTTTGAAAACCATTTTAACATCATTTAATTGTATTGTTGTTTATAATATTTTTGATAATCCCCAGAAGTAATATTGTTCATCCATTTTTCATTAGCTAAATACCACAAAATAGTTTTCACCAATCCTTCTTCAAATTGTAAGGAAGGAGCCCAACCCAATTCATTTTTCAACTTATTAGCATCAATCGCATAACGCTTATCGTGTCCAGGTCTATCCTTCACATAAGTGATTAATTCTTCTGCAGTTCCAACTTCATTTCCTAAAGCAATATCCATTTGCTTACATAGTATTTTAATCAAATCAATATTTGTCCATTCATTAAACCCACCAATATTATAGGTTTCTCCATTTCTACCTTCATGATATATTTTGTCAATTGCAATTGCATGATCAACTACATACAACCAATCCCTTGTAAATTTTCCATCACCGTAAACTGGTAAAGCTTTTCCATTTAGAATATTATTGATAAAAAGAGGAAGAAGCTTTTCAGGAAATTGGTTAGGACCGTAATTATTAGAACAATTTGAAATAACATAAGGCATTCCATAAGTATTTCCATAAGCCCTTACAAAATGATCGGAACTTGCTTTTGAGGATGAGTATGGTGATTGAGGGTCGTATGAAGTGGTTTCTAAAAACAAACCAGTATCACCTAAACTTCCGTAAACCTCATCAGTAGAAACATGGTAAAATAACTTACCTTCTTCATTTGCTTTCCATAAGTCTTTTGCAGCATTTAATAGGTTAACTGTACCCACTACATTGGTCATAATAAATTCCATAGGATTAGTGATTGACCGATCAACATGGCTTTCAGCAGCCAAGTGAATAACACCATCAAAATTATATTTTGCAAACAAATCTATAACATATCCTTCATCAACTATATCCCCTTTTTCAAAAATATAATTATTCTTATTTTCAATATCCCTTAAATTTTCAAGATTTCCAGCATAAGTCAATTTATCCAGGTTTATAATTTTATAATCAGGGTATTTATTGACAAATAAACGCACAACATGCGAACCTATAAAGCCTGCTCCTCCAGTAATTAATATTGTTTTACTCATCTTTTCTTTTCATTTTTTAAAATGGGTAGCAAATGTAGGCAATTATTATACAATGCATTGCGTTATTTAGCCACTGAAAATGTATTTTAGCCCACAAATCTGATAATCAACTATGAGAACCCTAACAACACTTTGTTTTATTTGCTTTTTTTTGACCTCTTTTGCTCAAAAAAATAAGCAAAGCGCCATTACTTTTGGCTATACTCATCAATTGCCAATTGGTGACTTAGCTGACCGATTTGGCGATAATTCATCTATCGGATTTTCTTTCTTTAAAGAAAAAGAAAACAACCTGTTTTACGGAATAGAAGGAGGATACCTCTTTAGTAACAATGTAAAAGATACTTCAATTTTTGACAATATTACTACATCAACTGGGGCAATCATTGGAGCGGAAGGAGCGTATTCAAACATAAACCTTATGGAAAGAGGTTTTGATGTTCATGCTTTTGTAGGTTACGCTTATCATCCAAAAGAAAATAATTTAAGTGGGGTTTATCTTTCAGCAGGAGTAGGATTTTTGCAACATCAAATTTTTATTGACACTAAAAGCCAAAACGTACCACAATTGGATGAAGAATACAAAAAAGGATATGATCGATTAACAAATGGTATTAGTACAAAATGGGAAGCAAGCTATAAATTTTATAGCCCGAATGGAAAGTTTCAGATGTTTGCTGGACTGAATATGACTATTGCCTATACAAAAAATAAACGCCCATACCTATTTGACAAAGCAGAATACGCCCCAAATACAGGAAGCTTGGATAATCTATTAGGAATTAATATGGGGGTAATTATCCCTATCCACCGAAAAAATGAAGAAGAATTTCATTATTACTAAATGAATACTCTTTATAATATTAGTATCTGGAGTTTTAGTATTGCCGTTCATATAGCTTCTCTTTTTAATCCTAAAGCTAAACAATGGATAAAAGGCAGAAAAGATATTTTTAGAAAGCTAGAGAAAGCTTTGAAAAATGAACAGAACATTGTTTGGTTTCATTGTGCTTCCTTAGGTGAATTTGAACAAGGAAAACCCATTATTGAAGGTTACAAAATTAAACACCCTACTCATAAAATATTACTGACTTTCTTTTCGCCTTCAGGTTATGAAATTCGTAAGAACTATGATGAAGTAGATTGGGTTTTCTACCTTCCTGCCGATACAAAGAAAAATTCAAAAAAATTCTTAAACATTGTAAATCCAATAAAAGTTATTTTTATTAAGTATGAATTTTGGTTCAATTATATGGCTAAACTTAATAAAAAAAATATTCCTTTTTATTCCGTTTCTAGTATCTTTAGAAAAGAGCAATCTTTTTTCAAATATGATT
>JACNFT010000049.1:0-2621 GCA_014384505.1 Cryomorphaceae bacterium
AAATTTGTTTTCATCAAAGGATAAATTAACATTTCCCCACCAAACGGATTCTTCAGTAATAGCATCTCTCACAATAAAACGATCCATTGGCGAACGGCCAGTAAATTCTCCTGTATTGATATTGATTGCCCCGCTTGATGTTAAGGCTGCTTGTCCTTTTTCAACTGCAATATTAGCCAATTCTTCAGCTGATAAGTTCCAGTGTGCAGTTGCGTTTTTAATTCCTAAATCAGAGATGGTAGCATTAATTGCTCGCTTGCCTGTTTCGGTCATAATATTTTTTGTTTTGTTTTATGGGGGACAAAGTTAAAGATTAATCGCTTATACAATAAGATTAAGCTTATTTTTTAATGCTAAAGAATAATCCTGTCCATGAAGTAATTAATAATAAGCCACCAATAGGAGTTATTGGTCCTAGATAAGACATAGAAAATCCGACTAAATCCTGAATGTTTAATAAGTAAATAGAAAATGAAAATAGAATGATTCCTGCAGACATTATTTTAATTATGCTGCTTAATCTGTCAGTGAATTGCTTACTATTCAAGGAAAGAATTAAAATAGCTAATCCATGAAAAAATTGATATCTAATTCCTGTTTGAAATGAGTTGAGTTGACTTTCACTAAGCACCTCTTTTAAGGCATGAGCACCAAAAGCCCCTAATATTACTGCACTTAGGCAAAATAGGATTGCCATTTTTATTGAATTTTCTGTTGTCATTTTATTTCCTTTATTGGAGCAAAAATAATACTTTAGCACCTGAATTTACAAAAGCAAATGAAAAAGATATTAGTAATAGGAGCAGGAAGATCAGCAGTAACGTTAATCAAGTATTTATTGGATAATTCAGCAGCTAATAATTGGCTCGTTACAGTTGCTGATTTTTCAATTGAACTGGCAGAAAAAGCAGTTGCTAATCATAAAAATGGAAAAGCAATTTTCTTTAATGTGACAGATGAAAAACAAAGAAAAACTGAAATAGGAAATGCTGATATTGTAATATCTATGTTGCCAGCAAGCTTACATATTACTGTGGCTAAGGATTGTATTTCTTTAGTTAAAAACCTAGTTACAGCATCTTATGTTTCTCCAGAAATTGCTGATTTAGATGAACAGGCAAAACAAGCAGGAGTACTCTTGTTAAATGAAATTGGTTTGGACCCTGGTATTGATCATATGTCGGCTATGCAAGTAATTGATGAAATCAAAGAAAATGGAGGAGACCTAACTTCTTTCAAATCCTTTTGTGGAGGTTTAGTGCATCCTGATTATGACAACAACCCTTGGAATTATAAATTTACTTGGAATCCTAGAAATGTAGTATTAGCAGGGCAAGGTACTGCGCAATACATTAAGCAAGGGAAATATAAATACATACCTTATACTAAACTTTTTGAGCGTACAGAAGTAATGGAAGTGTTGGATGCAGGAGAATTTGAGGGTTATGCAAACAGAGATTCTTTAGGATATAGAGCTGCTTATGGATTAGAGAATATTCCAACGCTTTTTAGAGGCACCCTTAGAAGAAAAGGATATTGTAAAGCTTGGAATATGTTTATACAGTTAGGCATGACAGATGATACATATAAAGTTGAAAATTCAGAAAATTTAACTTACAGAGAATTTATTAATTTATTTTTCCCTTACAATAACGAATTTTCTGTTGAGCAAAAGTTCTGTAGTTATTTAAATCTATCTCAGGATTCTGAGGAATTTAGAAAAATAGAATGGTTAGGTGTTTTTACAGATACTATTGTGGGTTTAAAAGATGCTTCTCCAGCTCAGATTTTACAAAAAATTTGTGAAGAAAAATGGACGTTAGATCCTGAAGATAAGGATATGATAGTAATGCAGCACCAGTTTGAGTATGTGCAGAATGGAGAGCAAAAGAAACTAAATTCCTCATTACTTGTTTTTGGAGATGATCCTAGATATACTTCTATGGCAAAAACAGTAGGATTGCCAGTAGCTATTGCTGCCAAATTAATTTTAACTGGTAAGATTAAATCAACTGGAGTGAAAATCCCGACTACTAAAGATATTTATATTCCCGTATTAAAAGAATTGGAAGAAAATGGAATTAACTTTGTTGAGGAGTTAGTTTAAATCTAACAATTCATCAGGAATTTGGACTTTCATTACACCTTCTTTTGGGTCAATTCCTTTTACAAATTGTTCGTGCATTGGGAAACAAAATTCTATGCTGTTTTTTTCAACATAAATTAATTGCTGTGAAGTTTGTGAGTTTATGTAGGATATTTTTCCTAATTCTCCATGCTTAATATCAAATACAGTATAGCCAATTAGCTTTTTTTCTGTAATTTCAAGTTCATCTGTTTTAGGAAGTAATTCCTTGGGTAAAAACACTTTTCGTTTTAGTATTTTTTTAGCTAAAGCCTCATTTTCTATATCTTCAAATTTTACAAGAACAACATTGGGTTTTGTTGCACGTGCTTGTTCAATAAAGTAAGGGACAAGCTCATTATTTTGCTCAATTAAAAAATAAGTAAGCTTAGAAAAATCAAAAGGGATGTCATCATCATTATAGATATTGACATCCCCTTTATAACCATGCAATTTAAAAACTGTTCCAAATAAGAAGCAATCTTTTTTTTGCATT
>JACNFT010000049.1:2895-20827 GCA_014384505.1 Cryomorphaceae bacterium
ATTTTTAAGTGCTATTGCTGATGCTCTTTCATCACTCTTAGCTTTTTCAGCAGCTAATGCCGCTTTTTCAGCAGCAATTACTGCTTTTTCAATTCCTGATTTTTCATCAGCTACTTTATTTTCTTTATCTTCCATCCAAGCTGTAAATCTTATTTCAGCTTCTTCTTCAGTGAAAGCACCTTTAACTACACCAGCCATTAAATGTTTTTTCATCATTACTCCTTTGTAAGAAAGTATTGCTCTTACTGTATCAGAAGGTTGTGCACCTTTAAGTAGCCAATTTACTGCACCATCAAAATCTAAATCGATTGTTGCAGGTTTAGTGTTAGGATTATAAACTCCTAATTTTTCAATAAATCTTCCGTTTCTTGGAGCTTTTTGGTCAGCTACAACTATGTGGTAAAATGCTTGTTTCTTTCTACCGTGTCTTGCTAGTCTAATTCTTGTTGACATTTTTTTCTTTTAATTTGGTTAAACCATCTCTGTGATTAGTCCTCATTATTGAGGGGCTGCAAAATTAAAAATATTTTCCAAATTAAACCTAATTGTTATAGGATTTATTTATGTATGATTTTTCATGATCATTAAAACAGTTATTTATCATAAAAAATGATTAATTTTGGCATCCGAAATTTTAATTTGAATTATGATAAGTACAAAAGTGAAAACAGTAAATAAGAAGATGTCAAAGGATGATTTTAAAGCAACTATTTTATCTGATTACAGGTTGGCTGCTGAAGTAAGAGAATCAGGAGCTCAAGGAAGGCGAGATGTGCTTTCTGGTAAAGGTAGTTTTGGGATTTTTGGTGATGGAAAAGAATTAGCTCAAATTGCTTTAGCTAAAGTATTCAGACATGGTGATTTTCGTGCGGGTGATTATAGAGATCAAGCTTTAATGACTGCATTAGGGCAATATTCACCAAAACATATGTTTTCCTCTTTGTATGGTGATCCTGAATTAGAAAGAGAGCCCTCTTCTGGATCAAGACAAATGATGAATCATTTCGGAACTCGTTTTTTAAATGATGATGGAAGTTGGAAAAATTTGATGGAACAGAATAATTCTACTTCTGATATGGCTTGTTTAGCTTCACAGTTTCCAAGATTAGTTGGTTTAGCACAGGCATCACAGGTTTATAGAGATAATCCTGAATTAGCTAAGAGTAAGCCGGGATTTACTAATGGAGGTTCAGAAATTGCTTTTGCGACAATTGGAAATTCTTCTTGTGCTGAAGGTCATTTCTTTGAAGCAGTAAATGCAATTGGAGTTTTACAGGTTCCTGCTATTATTTCTATATGGGATGATGGTTACGGAATTTCAGTTGCGAATGATATACAGATGACTAAGTCAGATGTTTCAGAAGCATTGAAGGGCTTCCAAATGGATGATAAAGGCGCTGGTTATGATATTGTAAAAGTAATGGCTTGGGATTATCCTGCATTAATTTCAGCTTATGAAAAAGCGGAGAAATTAGCCAGAGAAAAGCATATTCCTTCTATTATTCATGTTGTTGAAATGACACAGCCTACTGGTCATTCCACTTCTGGTTCGCACGCTAGATATAAAAGTAAAGAGAGATTACAATGGGAAATTGATTTTGATTGTAATAAGAAATTTAAAGAATGGATTTTAGAAAATGAAATTGCCACTCAAGAAGATTTATCTAATATTGATAAGGAAGTTATTCAATTTGTAAAAGAGCAAAAGAAAGAAGCTTGGACAGAGTACCAGGCGCCAATTAAAGTAGAGCTAAAAGAAGTGATTACTATTTTTAATTCTATTGCTGCTCAAGTAAGTATTCCTGAAATTGCAGATTGGATTAAAGATTTAAATCAATCGGCAATGTTTGGTGTTTTCAGAAGAGATTATTTAAGTAAAGCAAGAACTCTTTTAGGAATGATAGTACATGAAAATATTCCTGAAAAAGCTACTTTGCGTAATTTCATTAACAGAATTAATGCTGAAAATCACGATAGATACAATACAAAATTATACAATGAAACTTCTACTTCAGCACTTAAAGTTGCAGAGGTAAAACCTACTTATGATTCAAATCCTGAAGAGGTAGATGCAAGAATTATTTTAAGAGATAACTTCCATCATATGTTTGAAGCTATTCCGGAAGCAATGATTTTTGGAGAAGATGTTGGTAAAATTGGTGGAGTAAATCAGGGTGTTGAAGGATTACAAGATAAGTTTGGTGAAAGTAGAGTAGCGGATACCGGCATTAGAGAAGCAACTATTATCGGGCAAGGAATCGGACTTTCATTAAGAGGATTGAAACCAATTGCAGAAATGCAATATTTGGATTATGTAATTTATGGTTTTCAACCTATGGTAGATGATATTGCATCTTTACACTACAGAACTCATGGTGGACAAATTACACCTTTAATTATCCGTACTAGAGGGCATAGATTAGAAGGAATCTGGCATTCAGGATCTCCAATGGGAATGTTATTGAACGGTACTAGAGGAATGTATTTGTGTGTACCAAGAGATATGACAAGAGCAGCTGGATTTTACAATACTCTAATGCAATCGAACGATCCTGCTATGGTAATAGAGTGCTTAAACGGATATAGAGTAAAAGAAAAATTGCCAAATAATATTGGTGAATTCAGAGTTCCTTTAGGGAAGGTAGAAACAACAAGAGAAGGAAATGATATTACTTTGGTTTCTTATGGAAGTACTTGGAAAATAGTAATGGATGCTGCTGAGCAATTAGAAAGAGCAGGAATCTCTTGTGAGGTGATTGATACGCAAACTTTAGTGCCTTTTGATTTATCGCATGATATTGTAGAAAGTGTGAAGAAAACTAACCGATTATTAGTGATTGATGAGGATGTGCCTGGAGGCGGTTCAGCTTATATTTTACAGAAAATTGTGGAAGAACAAAATGCGTATAACTTCTTGGATTCTGAACCTCAAACTTTAGCAGCTAAAGCTCACCGTCCTCCTTATGGTAAAGATGGTGATTACTTTACAAAACCATCTGCAGAAGATATTTTTGAAAAAGTATATGCAATGATGGGAGAGTCAAATCCTGCTAAATTCCCATCTTTATACTAAATGAAAAAAACTACCGAATCTGATTCTAATTATGATGGTTTAGATAAAATGAGCACAGCTGATTTGCTCACTAACATTAATAGAGAAGATAAAACAGTTGCATTTTCGGTAGAGAAACAGCTATCCCAAATAGAAAACTTAATTAATGCAATCGTTCCTAAAATGAAAAAAGGGGGACGATTGTTTTATTTAGGAGCAGGTACTTCAGGCAGGCTAGGAGTTGTAGATGCTTCTGAATGTCCTCCTACCTTTGGTGTAGATCATGGATTGGTTATCGGTTTAATGGCCGGTGGAGATAAAGCCATGCGTAAAGCGGTAGAGTTTGCAGAAGACAGTACTGAATTAGGTTGGAATGATTTATCGGAACATGCAATACATGCAAATGATGTAGTAGTAGGAATTGCTGCTTCTGGTACCACTCCTTATGTAATTGGGGCTCTTAAAAAATGCCAAGAAGAAAATATAACTACAGCTTGTATTGTGTGTAATGAATCAAGTCCTGTATCTGAAGTTTCGGACTACCCAATTGAGGTGGTGGTAGGTCCTGAGTTTGTAACAGGAAGTACGCGTATGAAATCGGGTACGGCACAGAAAATAGTCCTGAATATGATTTCTACAGCTGTAATGATAAAACTAGGAAAGGTAATAGGAAACAAAATGGTGGATATGCATCTTTCCAATAAAAAATTAGTGGATAGGGGAACTAAAATGCTAATGCAGGAGATAGGTGTCGAATATGAAACGGCTAATGCTTTATTAATTCAATTTGGTTCTGTCCGTAATGCAGTAAATAATTACAATGGATAAAGAAAAACTTGTAAAAGGGGGGATGTGGCTTTCTGGATTTTCACTATCTATTATTTTATCAGCAATTACTTTGTATGCAGGCTTTAATAATGTGCGAAAAGCTGATGACTATACCGTTCTGATTATTGGATTATTATTGATTCCTGCTATTTTCTTTTTTGCTTACAAAGGATTTAAATTGATTCTGGATGCTATTTTTGAGAAGTAGTCTTATTTGCTCTTGTCATTTGTCTTTTTCCTGGAGGACCGTCTAAAACTATAATTTCAAAACCAACGGTTTTCATAGTTCGTTTCACTACACCTTTTGCACAATAAGTTACTAAAAAACCATCTTCTTTTAATAAATCATATATATTCTGAAAGACTTCAGCTGTCCATAGTTCTGGTTGTTTTTCAGGAGAAAATGCATCAAAATAAATAATATCAAATTTAGTTTTGCTTGTGTATTTTTCTAAAGCAATTTCATTCTTTGTTAATTTAAAAAATTTATTTATTACATGTTCTTCCTCCCAGTTACATTCGTGAAGGTTTAATAATTTTGATTTTTCTTCTCCAATCAATTCAGTAAAATTAAGCTGAATATAACTTTCTTTTGGTACAGGATATAGCTCAATTCCATGATAATTAATATCAATTTTTTTTTGTTGTGCCTTTTGTGCTGTAAGCAAAGCGTTTAATCCTGTTCCGAAACCAACCTCTAGGATACTAAATTGTTTTTTGTTTTCTGCCAACAGTCCATTTTTAATAAATACATACTCGGCTTCAACAATTGCTCCATGTTTGGAATGATAAGTTTCATTTACTTCAGGGTTGAAAATGGAATGAGATCCATCATTAGTAATTACAAGTTTGTTTGTCATTGAATTAGAATATTATTGGCAAATTTAGTTTTTATTCAAAGTAAATATTGATTTATTAAAATACAAATTTTTTGAATGCATAAGATGTTTTTATAATTTTATTTTTACTTTTTACTTTTTAATTTTCATTGTTTTTATTGTATTATTGTAGAAATTAAACATTAATAATTAAACTATTACGAATATGAAAAAAACACTTACACTTTTTTTAGGAATTGCAATAGCGGTTTCTTCTTATGCCTCTCACCTTATGGGAGGGCAAATTTCAGCTACTTATTTAAGTTCTGATACAACGGGTTCTCATTATTTTGTAGAGCTTGATGTTTATAGAGATACTCTTGGTGTTTCAATGACCTTAGCACAAACTGTAGAAATCTATGAGCTAGATATTACAACTGGAACTTATAATTTAGTTTCTATTGATTCAATTTCTTTAGGAGCTTCTGGTGCTATAGCTACTATGTCAGCTGTATATGGTGTTGAAATCTACCATTTTGCTGACTCAATTACTTTTCCTGCAAATGGATATTATATGATTAAATGGAGTAATTGTTGTAGAAATGGAGCAATAATTAATATGAGTACACCTTTAACAGAGGATATGGAGTTTTTAACTTATGTAAATGTTGATAGTGCGGATCCTAATTCATCACCAACATACTTAGCACCTCCGGTAATTTATTTGCCAACAAATAATGTTTGGCAGTACAATCCTCTTCCTTTTGATATTGATGGTGATTCTTTAGTTTGGAATTTATCTGTGCCGCTTTCAAATAATAGTTTTGTTGCTGGTTATCAGGATTTATCAGATACAGTTTTGTATTCTAATACTACTGGTGTGTTTTCAATGAATGCTGTTACAGGTGAAATTACTTGGGACCCAAAAATGGTTGGTAATTTTGTAGCATCTTTTGCAATAGAAGAATATAGAAATGGGGTTTTAGTTGGTGCAATGAGTAGAGATATGCAGTTTGTAGTAGTTCCTGATTCGACTAATGCAGTTCCTGATGTTTCTTTTATGCAATCATTACCAACAAATAATTTAGGATATCCTTATATTAAAATTGCTCCCGGACAAAACTATCAGATTCATTTATTAGCTTCAGATGCTGATATAAATGATGTGGTAAGTATGGATGTTTATGGTGAGCCGTTTGACATTTCTAATCCAGCTACATTTAATGTTGCAACAACTGGAAATGGAAATGAAATTGAAGGAACTTTTGCTTGGACTCCAAATATGAGTCAATTGCGTTCTCAACCGTATATTGTTGTTTTTCGAACTAATGATAATTTCTTTTATTTTGATGAAACGGTTCAGATTGAAGTAACAAATAATACAACTGCTTTTGATGAAGTAGCTGAGTTTAAAGTACATGATATTTATCCTAATCCTGCAAACACTAACTTTACATTGCCATTAAGTTTGACCAAAGGAAAGGATATTGAGGTTAGTATTTATAATGTATTAGGCGTAAAGGTTTCTTCTGAAAAGTTGAATCTTTCTGGAGGTAATCATATGCTAGTAAAGCATTTTGATTTAAATAATGGACAGTACTTTGTAAATATTACAGATGGTAATGGACTAACAATTATAACTAAAAAATTACTTGTGGTTAAGTAAACTTGTTTTCATAGTTTTTTTAGGGTGAAAAAGAGGGGTTTATCCCCTCTTTTTTTATATTTTTGCAGCACTTTTAAAACAAGGAATAATTGCTTATGAAAGTTACAAAAACAAGTAGATCAAAACTAGATTCAACTGATTTTTCAAACTTACCTTTTGGTACAGTTTTTTCTGATCATATGCTTGTTTGTAATTATAAAGATGGTAAATGGAATGAGGCTAAAATTTTACCTTACGGACCAATTCCTATGCCTCCAGGTGCTCAAGTTTTACATTATGGTCAATCCGTTTTTGAAGGAATGAAAGCTTTTAAAAACAATTCAAACGAAATATTACTTTTCAGAAAAGAGGAGAATTTTAAGCGTTTGAATCAATCAGCTGAGCGCTTGTCAATTCCAGTAATTGAGAAGAGTATTTTTATGAACGGCTTAGATAATTTATTAAAAATTGATAGTGAATGGTGTAAAGCTGATCAAGGCTATTCATTGTATATTCGTCCTTTTATTTTTGCATCAAGTGAGTGCGTGAAAGCTTCAGCATCAGAAGAGTATACATTTATTATTATTACTTCTCCAACAATAAATTATTATGCAGGGGAAATGAATGTAGTAATTGAAGAAAATTATACTAGAGCTCCTCAGGGAGGGGTTGGTTATGCAAAAGCAGCAGGAAATTATGCTGCTTCATTTTACCCTACAAAGCAAGCAAATTCTAAAGGATTTCAGCAATTAATATGGACTGATGCAAAAGAGCATAAATATATTGAGGAATCAGGAACTATGAATGTTTGGTTCAGAATAGGAAATATTTTAATTACTCCAGCACTTTCGGATAGTATATTAGGAGGAATAACTAGAGATAGTATTGTTACTTTGGCAAAAGATAATGGAATTAAGGTTGAACAAAGAAGAATTCTAATTACTGAGGTAATTGAAGCTTTTAATAAGGGAACTCTTAAGAAAGTATTTGGTACAGGTACTGCTGTTACGGTTAATCCAATTAATACAATTACTTTTCGTGATCAAAGAATGGTTATTGAACAGCAAGCTGATTCTTTTGCTTTGAAATTAAAAGAACAGCTTCAGGGAATCCAAAAAGGCAGTATTTTTGATCCTTACAATTGGACTTCTAAAGTAACAGTTTAAGCTGTATATTCCATTTTATAATGCATAATTCCGGCTTCTTCAAATATATTTCCTGATTTTTCAAAACCAACTTTTTCATAAAAAGGTATAACTTGTTCTTGTGCATGCATATATTTTAATGCATTACTATCTTTTATGTCTTCCAGAATAGCTTTTAGGATAAGCATACCAAATCCTTTTCCTCTAGCTTGTGAAAGTACCGCAAATCGTTCGAGTTTAAAGCCATTCTCTGTTTTCCTATGCCTAGCAGTTGCTAAAGGAATATCGTTTTCTATTAATAGAAAGTGAGTAGATTCCACCTCAAATTCCCATTCTAAATCTTCTGGACAATTTTGTCCAATTACAAAAACATCATATCTTATTTCATGTGCTTTTTTCATTAGTTTTTCATCCTTAAAACGAAATTTTTTAATCTCAATCATAATTGTGTTTTATGCAGTAAAAATATGTATTTTTGACCAATAAACTAAAAAATAAGATAATGAAGAAAATAATTTTAAGCTTAGCACTATCGATACTTACCCTAATTAGTTTTGCAACTAAGCCACATACGGATAATGTAAGGGTAGACGCAAAGAGCTCAACTGTAAAATGGATAGGTTCAAAAGTAGCCTCAGCACATGAAGGAACTATTAATATTCTTAAGGGGACTTTAAATATTGATCATGGAACCTTAGTTGGTGGACAGTTTAGTATTGATATGAATTCAATTAAGAATACTGATATTGAATCGGAAGAATATAGCGCTAAATTAGAAGGACATTTAAAAGATGAAGACTTTTTTAATGTTGAAGAGTTCCCTACAGCTACAATAACAATTATAAAAGCAGTTAAAGGAACAGAGAATAACTATTCTATTATTGCAAACTTAACGATAAAAGGAATCACACATCCTATTACTTTTGATGCAAATGTTAATGTTAATGGCATAAACTTTTTAGCAACAGCTAAAATTAAAATTGATCGTACTAAGTGGGGTATTGAGTATAAATCAGGTAACTTCTTTAAAGATTTAGGAGATAATATTATTCTGGATGAAATTGAATTTGACATATTTTTGCTTTCAGCTAAATAGATGATACTTTACATATTGCTGATAATTACAGTTGTTTTATCGTATGTAATTGCAGTTTATCAAAAGATAAGAGGACTAGAATTTTGGTCCTCTTTTTTTAAATCCCTAATTGCTGTAGCAGGAGTTTTAGGTACTATTTGGAAGATATTAGATTAAAGATATCTTCAGCCAAAATATTTGCACTTATAGGATTATTTCTAAACCATAATTCAGGTTCAATAAGCTCTAATTCACTTAAAGATATTATGTTGTTATTGTCATAAACTATATCTACTCTAGCATATATTGGTTTAAAAGGGCTAGCTTCTAGACAGTTTTCTGCAAATTTAATTTCATCTTCAGTAGGTTTATATTTTTCTACTTTACCTCCATGATCATCCTGTATACGAAAATCACCTTTTTTAGCTGTCTTTTTTACTGCATGAGTATATTTTCCTCCAATCATTATCAAAGATATTTCTCCTAAAAGAGTAATGTTTTTTAAGAAACTTTGGAAGAGCATACATTCTACTTTTATTAACTCCTGAAAGATGTTTTCATGTTCCTTATAATTATTATGATTAACACGGTAAGTATGTCTGGCAGCTCCTGAAATAGCTGGTTTTAGTACGACTTCCTTCCAATTAGTTTTTTCAAAGAGTTGTGCTAAAGTTATAGTATCTCCTTTTTCTATAAATAGAGTAGGTGCAATATTGATATTTCTTTTTGCTAAATCTTGTAAATAATGTTTATCAATATTCCAATTAATAATTTCTGAAGAATTGATAAAGGTAGTTTTATTTTTTGTGTTTTTTAGCCAAATAAAGAATTCGTCAAAGCGTTCAAAATAGTCCCATGTGGTTCGGAAAATAGCGTATTTGGTTGTTGTCCAATCAAAGTGTTTGTCTGCCCAGTCTTTTTTACAAACCTTTAATCCTTTATCTTCTAAAGCAGTTTGGAGTAATTGATCTTCTAGTAAAACCTGATCAATATACCAATTAGTTGTAGTGGGATTGACGTAACGATTGTCAGTAAGAATAACAACATCAAACATAGCTTTATCTGTAAGCGTGTTTTATTAAATCATTTAATTGGATTACCTCTAATGTTTTTTCATGAGTTGCTTCCAATACAACTTTTGGTGCGCAATTATTTTGTAAGGCTTCTTTCCAGCGCAAAGCACATAAGCACCATCTATCACCTGACTTTATTCCAGGAAATCCATACTGTGGCAAAGGGGTAGATAAATCATTGCCTGCTTCATATGAGAATTGTAAAAAATCCTCAGTAGCTATAATACATATAGTATGTAACCCTGAATCAGTTTGGTCAGTATTGCAGCAACCATCACGAAAGTAGCCAGTTTTAGGTTCGTTACTGCAAGTAATTAAAGGTTCTCCGAATACATTATTAGCCATTACAACATTGTTTTTTAGGGGTTAATTTAAGTCTTCTTTTTGCTATAAAATCGTAACAGAAATCAAGCAGAAAAGCAGGTATAATAGTAAAAAAGTAAAGTAGATTATATGGGAATTGTAATTTCTTACAAATTTTCAAAACTGCTCTTGATTTGAAAAAAACAATATCATCATGAATATAAGCAACTGAGTTTTGATTTTTTATTTGAAATTTTTTAATTTTTTCTAGACCTTTAATTGAATTAAAAGGAATAAATGATATTTCATTTTTTTGTAATTTATTCTTTGTAAAGCTTACCCATTTATTGCAAAAATTGCAATCTCCATCATATAATACAATAGCTATTTTCATTTATTTAATAACTATTTTTTTTTCTACTGTTTCATCATTATAGATATAAAACAGTAAAGCGTTGTTTTTAGTAGTTGTTTCTCTTCCTAAAATATCAGTTATTTTAACTAGACGCTTGTCTTTTATAATTTTTTCATTTATTGATGTGCTTGTACTAATCAATCCGTTAATATCGTATTTTGAAAAGAACTTCCAGACTTCAACAGATGCATGAATATCCATATTTCCCCACACTCCAGGCCAATCATGATCTCCGCCATATATTTTAAAATGTTCGGTTGTAACAGAATTATCTCCTCCATCATTCACAATATGTTCAGCAATACTTCCATCAAGTTGATTAATATCTGGTATGGCTGTTATTATGGAAGAGGCATTACAATTATTATAAGCTACCCAATATTGAAGAACATCATCAATAGATTTTGTCCATGTTGGATTTCCAACATAGGGAACAGTTTGATCACTCGTTCCATGGATTTGTAAAATAGGAGTAGGATGTTGAGGATTGCATGCATTGTATGTTTGTGGAGTCATGGAACCGGTTACAGATGCAATTGCAGCAATTCTATTGCTTAATTGGCAAGCAAGCAGAAAACTCATATATCCACCATTTGACATTCCAGTACTATACACTCTTGTATCATCAATAGTATATGCATTTGAAATGGAATCCAATAAACTTGCAGTGAAACCAACATCATCTATTGTGCTAGTAGTTGTCCAGCCACCAACATTCCAATGAGTTGTTCCTTGCAATAGAGTCCCTTGAGGATAGACAACAATAAAACCGGCGGTATCCGAAATATAATTAAAATTAGTATAAGACATATTTGTACTTGCATTTGATCCATACCCATGAAAACAAAAAACTAAGGGAATAGGAGTATTTACATTATACGAACTTGGAATATGTATAATATAATCTCTTTGCAAACCGCCATGGGTAATGCTTGCGTTTATTGTTTGTTGTGCTAACGTAAATAACGGTAGGCAAATGAGTAGTATAAGTAGTTTTTTCATTTTATTGTATTTTAATTTGTTTCTTAAGCGTACCGCTTTCTGTTTTGATAAGTTGAATCTTGCTTTTTGTGTTTCTTGTTCTTCCTAGTAAATCAAAGGTTGTATTTGTGTTTTTTGAAGGGTTTATTTCTTCAACTTGTGTAGTGCTAAAAGGAACTAATTTAACATCCTCAATATTCGTGTTGTTGTTTAAAACACTTGCATTTATTGTTTTAGGGTAATATCCATTTTTACTAAAGGTGATGTTGTAATTCCCTTGATATAAATGTCTATGGTAATTCCCTATTGGTAGATTAGAATATACATGAGAACTATCTATATCATGATTTAAAATTTCAACTTTTGCTTTTAATGGAAGGCCTGTGATACTATCTGTTACAATACCTCTTAGTCCAAATAAAGATTGTTCTATATAGTTTAATAGAGAAGGGTAATTTGCATCCCAAAGCTCTGGTAAATCGTTAGGGTCTGGAGTTTTATCATCTGAAAGTTCTAAAGTAAACTCACGGCAATACTTAAAGTAATTCATATAATCTTGCCTGCCTCCATCTACTTCATACCAATCATTTCCATTAGTAATCCCATCATTCAGATAGTTAAAATATCCGTTACCACTATTGGCTTGGCAACTATCTGCATATTCATGAGATACATATTCCCACCAATTATCATCAGCAGTTAATGTACTCCAAGTATCCCAAGGATAGTTACATACTTCAGCACCACCATGCATATTTGCTGAAATTGTAAAACTTACTGTATCCGCAAGCCCCATAAAAATAGTTGTTTCATTTTGATATGCATTTCCATCAGGATGTGGGCCGTCTTGAGGATCGGGATAATTTCGGTTTAAATCAATCCAATTAGCATTGTAGCGAGTTGCTGACCATACATCTTGGTTTCCTCCATAATAAGCTCCATCAGGGTTAGCTAATGGGTTTATCCAAATATCAATATTATCAACTAATTGGGTTAATTCTAAGCTGTTTCCATAACCATTTAGAATATGGTCAATTAAGCGTAAACTTAAAATATAGCCTGCTAATTCATCTCCATGCATGGATGAAGTGTAAAGGAAAGAAGGTTCGTTTTCTTTTACTCCTACATTTTTAGAAATCTGTACGATTAGTATTTCTCGACCTGAACTTAAAGTCCCTAGATTATGTAATTTACAAATGTTAGGGAAAGAATCAGCAAAGGCCGTCATCATGTTAACATACTGCTGATAGGTAGGGTAGTAGTCCCAATTATTTTTTGAATTGTTAATATAATTTAAAGGTTTCTTTTCAATTAATTGGTAGCTAATACCTTGCTGAAGAAATTTTGCGAATTCTGATTTATTTGCATAAGCATAAGCAAGGTCAGCATTTGTTTTATGATCAATAGAAACAATGTCTGAAATCATATTTAACTGAAGCTTATTTTTATACTGGAAAGAAAAATAAATTTCACCTTTTTTAGAAAATAGGTCGTTAACATTTTGGCTAAAGCCAAAAAACGGAATTAAAACTAATAGAAGTATTTTTTTCATCCGGTAAAAATAATGATAATTATCAGCATATTAATTAAACAAGATTATTAGTCTTATGTGTTCAGTTTATTTATCAAATTTATCCAAAGTTACTTTTACTGCATCCTTATGAATTGTAAAAGTCATCATTTTTAATTTTACAAAATCTTCATGGTAAAAGTAGTGTCCAGGAAAATTTCCATTTCTGGCACCAGAACCACTATCCTTTATTAAAAACCACCAATCTCCCGTTTTATCAATTTTATAACCAATTAAATGTATTGCATGATCATCAGTTGTTGTGCCGTTAGAAAAACGGAATTGACGTGCATTTTCATCAATAAAATCTGAAGGAATGTCATAAGAAGGAACCATTGCTACATCATAAGTTGAAGAGTAACCACTTTCAGAAACATCACCACCAATAGAAATAGAATATCCATTTTCAATAGCATTTTTTATAGCAAACATAAACTCATCTAATGGGATATTGTAGTAAGCCTCACTTCTCCACCAATTATCGGGAACTTTGTATTCTTCTTGACTCCAATACGGTTTTTGTATTAAGCTCATGAAATCAACATAATTGTTTGGATCAAGTTTTGTAACATTTTTTAAAAATGATTTTGGAGTATAAGTTTTTCCATTATACTTAAATGAAGTAGGAGGGGTTCCCATATAATGGTTCAAAATAGATTTGACATTAGAAAGAATTGCATCCTCATCCCAGAAATTAGTTGTTTTACAATTTTTAAGGTAAGTTTCTATTTCTCCAAACATTTTTTCATGATTGTAGTAGGGTTGGTCGCTTGGTTTTCCTTCATAAGCCTCTGCAGGAACTATTCCGTACCAATCCATCATTCTTTGCACAGCATTGGTTTCCGATCCTTCTCCTAAATGTGTTTTACCTCTAGTATTTATGTATCCTCTTGCTTTTTCAATGTATTCAAAATAAACAGGATATAATTCCGAAAGATTAATTGTATTTCCTGTTATTCTGAGTATTTCACTTTCATAAAATGAAGTGGTAGAAAAGCACCAACAAGTTCCTGTATTCCCTTGTGAAATAGGATTTTCTGCAGCTACAATAGTAAATTCATCTAAACTTTTAGGAATTTGTTTTCCATCAAAATTCATTTTAAAGGATTTGGAGGCTTCTTTTTCTTCATTCTCATATTTATTTGATTCACTTATAATAGTTCCGTAAAAAGGATTAGAATAGCTTTCAAATTTTCCTTTGTCCTGTGCATTTGCTCCTATTGCTATTAGAAGTAGGATCCCTATTTCTTTAATCATGTGTGTGGTTTTAATTTTAATGTCCAAATTTACAGTAATTTTGTAATTTGCAGGCCAATATTTAAATGCATTATATTTATGAATCCTTTAAAACAAATTTTAAAATGGACATTAATTTTTCTTTTATCGTTTACTACTTTTAATTTTTTTATTTCAGGTAAAATTGAGGTTTCAATTGAAATAGAAGCTCCTGTAGTTATTGTTTATGAAAAAGTTACTGATTTACAAACTTGGCCAACTTGGGCTCCTTGGTGGAAAAAAGATTCAACAATGACAACTGTTTATTCTGGTCAGAAAAGTGGCTTACGATCAAAAATGAGTTGGTCTGGAGTAGATGGTGGTGGAAGTTTAGAGATTGTTGAAGCTAATTTTATTAAAAATTTGAAAAATGAGTTATTTTTTGAAGGAACGCCTCCATTTTATCATATCTGGACTTTTGAAGAAACAGCTAAGGGTACTAGAGTTACTTGGAGTTTCCAAGATGAATTGCCATTTTATGTTAATTTTATGCAACTTTTCATCTCTCCTGAGTTAAAAGAGGGGTTGATAGGATTGAAAAAATTGTGTGAATGATAAAAACATTAAATTCTAGTAGTTTACTAAAGGTATTTTTTTATTGTTGCAAAAAATTATAAAAATGAATCAAGCTAAAGTAAATATGTCCTTTCAGCAAAAGATGATAAATCCCTTTTTCTTTAGATTATTTTTATTTTTAAAACTGCCTATGGCTTTTTTAGCAGGCTTAAAACTGAAAGAATTATCAGATGCGCATGCTGTGGTAAGGATGAAATATAAGTACTTGAATAAAAATCCATTTGGTTCTATTTATTTTGCATGCCTTTCAATGGCAGGAGAATTAGCTTCAGGAATGCTGGCGGCCTCAATTGCTTACAAGAGCAATCCTAAGCTTTCAATGTTAGTAGTTGGGGTTAAAATAAACTTTACTAAAAAAGCAGTTGGTACAATTATTTTTGAATGTAATCAGGGTAAAGAAATTTTGGCAACTGTTCAAAAAAGTATAGATACAGGAGAGGGGCAAGCCATTGAAGCTTTAACTATTGCTAGAGATGAGAAAGGTGATGTTGTTGCGGAGTTTCTTATACAGTGGTCCTTTAAAGTAAAGGTTAGCTATGACAAAAAAATCCCTAATGAAAAGTAGGGATTTTTTTATTTTAAAAGATAAAGTATTACAACTTAATCTTGAGTCCCATATTAAAGAAATAACCATCTAGGGGTGCCCAAACTTCTGTGAATTGAGGACTACCATCAGTTAACACATCTCCTACATTGGATTGCCTAACATCTGTAAAATTTTCTGCATTTAGGAAGATGACAAAGTTGTCTATCGTTCGTTCAACAATTACTCCTGTGGTAAATAAACTTTCAGTAATATGACCACTGTTTAGAAACTGCCCTGATTTGTAATCATAATCCCAACCAATACGCCATTTGTTATCTACTACAAAGAGCAAATCTCCTTTTATACTGTGCTTTGGGGTAAGCGTAAGTCCGTTTTTATTTTCTCCATTTTCCAAGTATGCATCCGTATAGGTGTAACCTAAAAACCAAGTGAATTTATCAACCGTTAGTTTTATTTGCGATTCAAATCCTTTAGAAAGTAAAGAGTCGTTTTTTTGCTCATAAACTCGATTGTTAGGAGTGTTTTCATTTAAGGTAATTGGGTTGTCTATCACATTAAAAAAGAACATTTGGTTTAAGGAAAGTAATACATTGTCAGTGCCAAAAGTTGATTGGTATTTAAAGTCAATATTTGTTCCGTAGGATTCTTCTGCAACTAAGTTTTCAAAATTAACTGCTTGTACATTTTTGTATCCGTATGGTTCTGCTTCTTCACTGAATAGGCTTGGCATTCTGTATCCCATTCCACCTCCTAAACGGATAGAAAGTTCTGGTGTCATTTTATACAAAGCAGAGATTTTTGGTAATACAAAAGATTGTCCTCCATTTTCAGTATTTAAGGTTGAGGCTTCTACTTTATCGGTTCTCAATCCACTTTCCAAAGCAAACTTATCCGTTACATCCCAAAGGTGATTTACATACAAACCAAGGGTGTTAAATTCTTGATTTCTTAGCGGTTGATTTATTAAATTATCTTCTGTAAATTTATCAGCAAGAGCATTCAATCCGATATTAATATTTTGTTTTTCTTTATTAATATTCAAATTCAGTTCCGTAAAACTATTCAGCTGATTTCCTCCAAATGTAGTAGAAGTTCCTAAAATAGTTTCTCTAATATTAATGTATCTGTCAAAAGAAGAAATACTGTTTTTTAAAGAAATTGTTTTTGCGTTATCTATTTTATAATTTGCAGAAAACTGAGTAGTAGTACGGCTACTTTCTTGGTAGTCTAAATAAAATTCAGTGAAATTTGGCCAAATATTGTTAATCGAATTTATTGAACCTCCTTTTCTATTTTCCTTAGTCATACCTGCACCGAAATACAATTCCGTTTTCTTATTTGGGTTGTAAAATAGTTTCGGATTAAAGTTAAATTTTGAAACTTGTGCTATGTCAGAAAAACCATTTTCATCTGCATCATATGGCTCTTGAATGTGCATGGAAGCCAAGTTGGTAAAGCCCCATTTCCCGAATCTTTTAGCATTAAAAACATTAAAATCTCTTGCGCCAATATGAGAAAGATTAATGTGTAAAAGTGTTTCGTCCTTTTTTGCTTTTTTAGTTAAAAGATTTACAATTCCAGCAATTGCACCACCGCCATAAAGTGTAGATGCGGATCCTTTTACAAATTCTACTTGTCGTAAATCTAAGGGTGGGATTTGTAAAATATCCAAACTCCCTGAAAAACCTCCATAAAGCGGAAATCCATCTTTTAGCATTTGGGTATACCTTCCGTTTAGTCCTTGAATTCTAACTACAGCACCATTGCTTCCTGCTGCTGTAGTCTGCACTTGTATTCCCGTACTATGTGTTATTAAATGGGCAATTTTACTAGGCCCCATACTTGCCGCTTCATCTATTTCATCCGTTAGTACTTCAGTTCGTGTTGGCAAGTTGGCAACGGTTCTATTTCCTCTTGTTGCTTCAACAATTATTTCATCTATTTCTGTGTTGTCAGTACTTAATTTTATCTCGTGTGCTACTCCTCCATCTTCTGGGAAATCATAAATTACTTCCTTATCCTCATAGCCAATATAGGAAACAACTATCGTTTGTTTTCCATTAGGAATGTTGTTCAAAAGTGCAGTTCCTTCTATATTAGTGCTTACTCCATTTGTAGTTCCTTTTAGTAGGAGAGTAGCGCCAATTAATATTTCTTGGTTTTCTTTAGATACAATTATCACATCTAAAGTGTTTTGTGCATTTGTAATTATTGCAAAGGCAACAAGTAAAAAGGTAAGTGTTTTTTTAATCATTTTATTATTTTTTGGTTAGCAAATCTAATTAAATTATCTATATTTTTTTTAATTAAAAATCTTTTGATTTTACATGTAAGTCCATTTGCGGAAAAGGAATTGTAATTTTTTGTTCGTTAAATTTTCTGAAAATAATTTTCCTTATATCACTTTTTACCTTTTCAATAGTAAAAATATTTTTACTGTAGAAAAACAGTTGAAAATCCATGGATGAGTTTCCAAAATTTACAAATCTAACTTCCTTAAATTCACATTCTGAAGCCTCTAAATGTTCTAAAGCACTTTCTTCAAGTGTTTTAATAACTAAGTCCACATCACTTGAATAAGCTACACCAATATTAATACTGAATAGTGTTTTTTGTGTTTGATGACTCC
>JACNFT010000016.1 GCA_014384505.1 Cryomorphaceae bacterium
TAGTGTAAAAAGCCATCTTTTTCATATCCTATATTTACGAATGATGCATTTAACCCAGGAACTGTCTTTCTGACTTTTCCTAGGTAAATATCTCCAACTGAAAAATTGTTATCGTGCTTTTGTTTATGAAGTTCTATTAGAAGTCCATCTCGTAAAAGGGCAATCACTACTTCAGAAGGTCTTGAATCGATAATAAGATCGTATTTCATGACTTTTTTGTTTAAGAAACTAGTGTAAAACTAAAATTTATTTAGTTTTATGTCTATTTTTTCTTGAACGCTTCTTGCGTTTGTGAGTAGCGATTTTTAATCTTTTCTTTTTCTTAGCTCCTGACATAATTTATTTTTTTAGCTCTTTAAAGCTTATTTTACTTTACTTTTTACTTCCTCTACAAATATTTTAGCCGGCTTAAAAGCTGGAATATGGTGTGCAGGGATGATTATAGTTGTATTCTTTTTGATGTTTCTTCCTGTTTTTTCAGCTCTTTTCTTAGGTTTGAATGTTCCAAATCCTCTTAAAAATACAGCTTCATTGGCTGAAATTGAATCTTTGATTTCATTCATCATTGATTCAACAATTGCTAAGGTTGTTAGCTTTTCTACTCCTGTTTTTTCTGATATCTTACTAACAAGTTCTGCTTTTGTCATCTTTTATTCTATTATTTGTTAAATTCTTCTCTAATTTTGAGCCTGCAAATATATTAAAAAAAATAGCATAGCAATTATGAGTTTATCTTTTTTATTGAGTTTATTGTTTTATTTTTCAGAGAGTTATGAATTTTTCAAGTAAGTTAGTAAGTTGGTATCAAAACAATAAAAGGGATTTGCCTTGGCGTAACACTGTCAATCCATATTATATTTGGCTCTCGGAAATCATTCTACAACAGACAAGGGTTTTGCAAGGAACCCCATATTATTTGGCTTTTTTGAAGGCGTTTCCAACGATTGAGGATTTAGCTAATGCCTCTGAAGATAAGGTGCTGAAAATGTGGCAGGGTTTGGGGTATTATTCTAGAGCTAGAAACCTTCATTTTACCGCCAAAGATATTGTTAATAATTTTGGAGGAGAATTTCCAAAAGATTATAACAAGGTTTTAAAGTTAAAAGGGATTGGTGTTTATACTGCAGCTGCTATTACCTCTTTTGCTTTTGATATGCCATATGCGGTTGTTGATGGAAATGTTATTCGTGTGTTAAGTAGAGTGTTTGGTGTAAGTACACCTTTCGATACTTCTGCTGGGAAAAAGCAGTTTCAGCTTTTAGCACAAGAATTACTCATTGAAAAAAAAGCGGCTATTTATAATCAATCAATTATGGAATTTGGGGCTTTACAGTGTAAGCCGAAATCTCCTGACTGCTCAAGTTGTCCTATGCAAGGTTTTTGTGTTGCCTTTGCTACTAATTCAGTTGGTGGGTTACCTTTGAAATCAAAAAAGATTAAAGTTAAAGCTAGGTTTTTACATTATTTAATGATTAATCAAGAAGATAATATTTTTTTGGGGAAAAGAAAAGCAGGGATTTGGAATGGTCTTTATGAATTTCCCTTTTTGGAATTTCCTATTAAAATGAACGAAAAGCAGGTGATGCAATCTGATGAGTGGTCAAAGGTGTTTTTTAATTCTAAATGTGATGTCAAGTCTGTATCTAGTGAGTTTATTCATATTCTTTCTCATCAAAAAATCCATGCTCAGTTTTGGCAGATAAATACAGTTGGTGTTGTGCTGAACGAATATGAACTTATTTCAAAAAATAACTTATTTGAATTTCCTATTTCTCGTTTAACAGAAAAATATTTTGAGACTATAGAGTTAACATAGAATTGTATATATTTGTTGAATATTATGAATTTAAATTTTTTTTATTATGGCGGGAGTAAATAAAGTTATACTAGTAGGAAACTTAGGAAAGGACCCTGAAGTAAGGTATTTAGATAATGGTGTTGCTGTAGCAAATTTTTCCTTAGCAACAACTGAAAACTATAAGAATAAGGCAGGTGAACGCGTGAGTCAAACTGAATGGCATAATGTAGTGTTATGGAGAGGTTTGGCTGAAGTAGCTGAGAAGTACTTAAAGAAAGGAGCAAGTGTTTATATTGAAGGGAAAATTAAAACTAGAAAGTGGGAAGATAAAGAAGGTAATACTAGATATAATACTGAAATATTAGCCGATAATATGAATATGCTTGGGAGTAAGCAATCTCAAGAAGACTCTTCCTCTTCAGCTTCTGAATCTGTTAGTACTGATGATAAATCAGATGATTTACCATTTTAATTAAATAATTTATATTTTGGAAGAGATTCCCGTCCCGATATTTTTAACTATTTTTAGTGAAGTAGAGTTTCATTTGTTTAATTTAGAAGTACTCATTAGTTTCTTTTTTGTGTTATTGTTAATTGTTTGTTCTGCATTTATTTCAGGTGCTGAAGTTGCGTATTTTTCTTTGAGCGCTAGCGAACTGGATGACTTGGGAAAGGAAAAAGAGAGTAGTGATATTCTTAATTTATTAAAAAAACCAAATCAACTTTTAGCAACTATTTTAATCGTTAATAATTTTATTAATGTTGCTATTGTAGTTTTCTCTGCACATCTTACTTCTTTGGTATTTATTTTTCCTGAAGGATCGTCTTTAGAATTAATTTTTCAAGTAGTAATTATTACTTCTTTATTAGTGCTTTTTGGTGAAATTACACCAAAGGTATATGCTAATCAGAATGCAAAACAATTTTCGCTCAATATGGCAAAGCCATTATTGTTTTTGCAAAAGGTATTTTATCCACTTGGTTATTTGCTGGTATCCTCTACTAATTTTATCGATAAGCGCTTGGCACAAAGTCAAACGGAGGTTTCTTTTGAAGAAATAACTAAAGCTTTGGATATTACTGAACACGAAAGTAAAGAGGATGAAAGAAGAATATTAAGATCTATTGTCGAGTTTGGTAACACAGATGTTAAAGAAGTAATGAGGTCAAGAGTTGATGTGTTGGCAATTGAACATAAAACAAAATTCAAAGAAGTGCTTAATCTTGTTATTTCTTCAGGTTTTTCTCGTATTCCTGTATTTAAAGATCAGTTTGATGCGATATTAGGAATACTATATATTAAGGATTTAATTCCTTTTTTAGAAGAAAATGATGATTTTAATTGGTTGAAATTATGTAGAACCCCTTATTATGTCCCTGAAACAAAAATGATTAATGACTTACTCAAAGAATTTCAGCTAAAGAAGAATCATATTGCTATTGTGGTTGACGAGTATGGAGGAACCTCAGGAATTGTAACTTTAGAAGATGTTTTAGAAGAAATTGTCGGGGAGATAAATGATGAATTTGATGAGGAAGAGAATATCTATTCTAGATTAGATGATAATAATTTTATTTTTGAAGGTAAAATTTCATTGAATGATTTTCTTAAAGTAGTAAAAGGTGAAATGGATTATTTTGAGGAAATTAAAGGTGAATCAGATTCTTTGGCAGGATTAGTGCTTGAATTAGAAGGGAGGATATTAAAGATAGGAGAAAGTTGTAGGATAGCTCCTTACACATTGTTGGTTGAATCGGCTGATGTAAGGCGAATAAAACGCTTAAAAGTTAGTATTGATGAAAAGTAGATTATTGTTTTTTTTATTGGTATTACTTTTATCTTGTAATAATGATTATACACCAAAGCCTAAAGCGCTTATTAAACTTGATTTTCCTAAGAAAGAATATGAAAAAATAGCAATTAATTGTCCCTTTGATTTTGACCTCCCAGTATATTGTCAGTTAAAGAAGAAGAATGATGATTGCCTGATAGATATTGTTTTTCCTAATCAAAATGGAGTATTGTATCTTTCCTATTTTGCACTAGAAAATAATTTGAATGAACATGCTGAACAATCACAGAAATTAGCATACAAGCACAATATAATAGCTGATGCTATTACTGAACAATTTTATGTTAACGATTCTTTAAAAGTGTATGGTGTGCTTTATGATT
>JACNFT010000068.1 GCA_014384505.1 Cryomorphaceae bacterium
AAATATCCAATAATAATGGCTCCTATGTTTTTGGTTACCAATACCAAAATGATGATTGAAGCAATGAACTCAGGAATTGCAGCATGTATACCTGCCTTAAATTACAGAACAGATAAACTTTTCAGAGAAGCAATACAGGAGATAAGAGCTAACACAACAAGCAAAGGATTAGGCATCAACCTGATTGTCAACAAATCCAACATAAAAATGCAGCAACAATTAAAAACTTGTGTTGAGTTAGAAATAGATTTTATTATCACCTCATTAGGGAGCCCAAAGCAAGTGATTGAATTATGCAAACCCAAAGGAATAAAAGTATTTTGTGATGTAGTAGAAGAAAAATATGCAGTAAAGGTAGAGCAATTAGGAGCTGATGCCATAATTGCTGTTAACAGTAACGCTGGAGGACATGCAGGAAAACTAACACCAGAAGAAATTATCCCTCTACTGAATAAACATTGCAGTATTCCCGTAATATCAGCAGGAGGAATAGGCACTAAAGATGGGATTGATAAGATTATGAATTTAGGTGCTGCCGGACTTTCAATTGGATCACCCTTTATTGCATGTGAGGAAGCGCATATTTCAGAAGAATATAAAAATGCATGTGTAGATTATGGAAAAGAGGATATTGTATTCACCACAAAGATTTCTGGAACACCTTGTACAGTAATCAATACACCTTATGTGCAGCAAACAGGAACTACACAAAATTGGTTGGAACAACTGATGAGTAAAAATAAAAAAATAAAAAAATGGGTAAAGATGATTACCTATTTTAAAGGCATGAAATCAGTAGAAAAAGCAGCATTTAGTAGTACTTATAAAACAGTTTGGTGTGCTGGCCCATCTATTGAACACACAAAACAGATATTACCTTTAAAAAAGATTATCTCCAAACTAACTACTTAACAGATTTGATTTGAGAGAAAGAAATCTTTAAGTTTTTCTCATATTCTCTAATCGTCCTAACATCATAACCATTTGCTAAAACTAAAGAGATTCCCTCTTTACCAGCACGAGCTGTTCTACCACTTCTATGTGTATAGTATTCATCTTGGTCAGGGAGTTGAAAATGCACTACAAAAGTTAAATCAGCCACATCAATTCCTCTTGCAGCAATATCAGTAGCTACAATAATACTTAAGTTTTCATTCTTAAAAGCACGCATTACTTTATCTCTTTCTTTTTGTAAGAGATCACCATGAATAGCATCAGCAGCAACATTTTTAGCTATAAGCTGAGAAGCTACTTTTTTAGCAGTATTTCTAGTTCTACAAAAAACAATTCCTCTTTGTCCTTTTACAGAGTTTAAGAATTGTAATAGAACATGAAACTTTTCAGTATCTTCACAATGCACAAATTTATGTTCTATTTTAGAATTAACTACATTGCTCCCACTGACAGTAATTCTGTGTGCAGAAGGGCTCATGTGCTCATTTACGATTTGCTTAATTCCTTGTGGCATAGTTGCAGAAAACAACCATTTATTTTGTGCTTCAGGAAGGAAACTCAGTATCTCATCTAATTCTTTTTTGAACCCCATGCTTAGCATTTCATCTGCTTCATCCAAAACAACCGTTTTGACATTACTTATATCTACTGCTTTACGATTTACTAAATCAATAAGGCGACCAGGAGTTGCTACTATTATATGTGTAGTCCTTTTTAAGTTTGCTATTTGTTTATCAATTTTTTCACCACCATAAACAGACTCAGTAAAAATTTTATCAGAATATTTAGTATAACGAAACAATTGCTTAGCTACTTGCTGTCCTAATTCACGAGTAGGACATAAGATTAAAGCTTGTACATAATCTTTTTTAGGATCAATTTTATGTAAAAGTGGCAAGCCAAAAGCAGCAGTTTTTCCTGTTCCTGTTTGGGCCTGTCCAACCAAATCAGTATTTCCTTCTAATAATAAAGGAATAACTTGTGTTTGTATATCAGTTGGATTAATAATTCCTAAATCATTTAATCCTTTAATGAAATCTGGTTTTACACCTAATGCTTTAAAATCTTTCATTTGGCAAAAATAAGGATAAAGTAATCAACTTCTAGAATACCTTAACTTTTATTCTATCCCAAATTCTAAAAAGAAAATATGCAGCAATTAAAGCAATAAACATAAGAATTCCTGATATTAGTAAATTTCCATAAATAAAATATCCTGTTGCAAAAAGTAAACAATAAATCATGACTAAAGCTAAAAGAATAGCCAAAATCCCTGAAGGAACTGACCAACCATCACTTTTAATTTGTTCATCCCCTACTATAGCTTTCCAGCCTGGCCCTCCAGGAACCGTTTTTTTATAGAAACTAAGCAATACTTCTTTATCCTCAGGAGGAGTAGAAAAAGTTACCACAAGCCAAACAACAGTAGTTATCAGTACTACCATTGGGAATTTCATATACTCTGGCATTAATGCAGTTTCACCAAATAGAACAGAAGATACAATTTCCATGTTGAATAATACAGAAACTATTCCTGAAACAAAAATAGCTGAGATTTCACTCCAAGCATTTATTCTCCACCAAAACCACCTAAGGATAAAAATAAGACCTGTTCCCGCACCAAACATCAAGATGAAATCAAACAATTGTAATGCATTGGTTAATAACAAAGCCAAAGCAGCAGAAGCTAAAAACAAGATAACGGTAGACAAACGCCCAACATTTACCTTTTGTTTTTCAGTAGCAGTGGGATTAATTTGTTGAGTGTAAAAATCATTGACAATATAAGATGCTCCCCAATTCAGATGGGTAGAAATGGTAGACATGTAAGCTGCAATTAGAGAAGCCAAAACTAAGCCCAACAAACCAGTTGGCAACTTAGTAAGCATAGCTGAATAGGCTAAATCATGTCCTAATTTATCCTCACTTACTGCAGGAAAAGCCTCTTGAATACTTGCAATATCAGGAAAAACAACTAGTGATGCCAAAGCCACCAAAATCCAAGGCCAAGGACGAAAAGCATAATGCATAATATTAAAAAATAAAGTTGCACCAATTGCATGATTTTCATTTTTAGCAGCTAACATTCTTTGCGCGATATAGCCACCACCACCTGGTTCGGCACCCGGATACCAAGCAGACCACCACTGTACAGCAAGAGGAATAATTAGCAACATAATGAGTTGTTCGGTATTACTAAAGTCAGGCAACATAGAAATTTTATCAGCCACATTAGGATGAGTAATTAAAGCTTGAATCCCACCAATTTCAGGCATATTTACTAAATAATAAGCTGCACCAATTGACCCAGCCATAGCCACAAAAAAGAGAAGAAAGTCAGTATACACTACACCCTTAAAACCTCCCATTGTGCTAAACAAAACAGTAATTATACCAGCAATCCCAATGGTTTCAAAAGCCGTAAGTCCCAACATGACTTGCCCAATTTTAATAGCTGCTAATGAAATTCCTCCCATAGCCAGCACATTAAAAATAACACCTAAATATAATGCTCTAAAACCTCTTAAGAATTTTGCAGGCTTACCAGAATAACGCATTTCGTAAAATTCGATATCAGTATTTACATTTGATTTTCGCCATAGTTTAGCATAAACAAAGACAGTTAACAATCCTGTAAGCAAGAATACCCACCATACCCAATTTCCTGCTACACCATTATTCCTAACAATATCAGTTACTAAGTTAGGAGTATCAGTTGAAAAAGTAGTTGCTACCATAGAAATTCCTAATAACCACCAAGGCATATTTCTGCCAGAAAGAAAAAATTCAGATGAGTTCTCTCCTGATTTCCTAGATACTATTAATCCGATTAACAAAGTAATTGATAAAAAAGAAATAATTATAATCCAATCAAGGTTTGCAATATTCATAAGCGAAATTAATTTGAACAAATCTAAGGAAATCTTTTACGTAATAAGCATTACCTTTGCAGAATGAAAGATGAAAATTTTTATATGCTAGCCAAAACTATGTTTGGCTTAGAAGAAATACTAGCTGAAGAACTTAGAAAATTAGGTGCACAGAATATCCAAACTATAAATAGAGCCGTAAGCTTTAAAGGAGATAAAGGATTTATGTATAAAGCGAACCTTAACCTAAGGACTGCTTTACGAATATTAAAACCTATTGCGCACTTCCAGGCACATGATGAAAAAGAATTGTATCGTAAGTTATGTGAAATTGATTGGACTGAAATTTTTGATTTAGATGCCACTTTTGCTACTCATGCCACAACTCATTCTGAGGTTTTTACTCATAGTAAATATGCTTCATTAGTAATGAAGGATGCTATTGCAGATACTTTTAGAAAGAAATTTGACAAGCGTCCCAATGTTGATCCTGAAATGCCAGATGTAAGCATCAACTTACATATTGCAAAACATACTTGTACTGTTTCTCTTGATAGTTCTGGAGAATCCTTACATAAAAGAGGATATAAATCGGATGCTGTAATGGCTCCAATGAATGAAGTTTTAGCTGCAGGATTAATTCTACTAAGTGATTGGAATAGAATTGCAAATTTTCATGACCCAATGTGTGGTAGTGGAACTTTACTGATTGAAGCAGCTCTTATAGCACACAATATTCCAGCTAATATTTTTAGAGAAAGGTTCGGATTTGAAAGTTGGAAGGATTTTGATGAAGAGCTTTGGGAAAAGATAAAAGAAATCTCCTTAGAAAAAGAAACTCATTATTACGGGGAAATTACGGGAAGTGATAATTTTCAAAAGGCAGTACGTATCAGTAGGGAAAATATTGACAATGCTTTAATGTACGATAATATCAAGGTTACAAAAACTGACTTTTTTGAAACTGAAGTAGCTCCAGGAACCTTTGTAATGTTTAATCCTCCTTATGGAGAGAGAATAGAGTTAGGCGTTAATGATTTTTATGAAAAAGTAGGAACAACTTTAAAACATAAATATGAAGGATGTGGAATCTGGATTATTTCTTCAGATATAGAAAATATGAAGTTTATTGGCTTACGCCCTTCACGAAAAATAAGAGTAATGAATGGAAAGCTAGATTGTAGTTTTCGTAAATTTGAAGTTTATGAAGGAAGAAAGAAAACTAAAAACCAACTAGAATAAACTTAACAATAATCTCCTACAATAAGAAAGCCCGCAATTGCGGGCTTTCTTTTTATTTTGTAGTTTTTATTATTTTAATAATGCAATAGCTTGTTCAATTGTTATTCTTTCACCCTCTAATTTTGCAAAAACAAAAGCATCAGCATATCCTGCTAATTTTGCTTCAGCTAAACGTATATTTGCTTCCTTCAATGAAGTATAAGTTCCAAGAGTATTAAAATGTTTTGCTTGTTCAAGAGTGACCCTATCACCATCTAACTTTGCAAATACAAGAGCATCAGCATATCCAGCTAACTTCACTTCAGCTAAACGTATATTAGCAGCATCTAATGATGGATAGGTCCCGAAAATTTCAGGATACCTTGTTTGTTCAAGAGTAATCCTCTTGCCATCTAGCTTTGCGAATACAAAAGCATCTGGATATCCAACTAATCGAGCTTCTTCTAAACGGATATTCGCATCACTAAATGAAGAATAAGTTCCTGCAAAATAACGATACATTTCTTCTCCTTTTGCTTCCTTATCAATATTTCCAAGCTTGCTCATTTTATCTAAGTCCTCAGTTGTTAAAGAGATTTCAGTTACTACAATTTGTATTATAAATTCAACATTTGGTTTCGTCATCAAAACTTCTACTTCAAACTCAACATTTGGTTTGATCATCAAAACTTGTACTATAAATTCAATATTTGGCTTTACAACTTCTTCTTCAACAACTAACTCGGATTTTAAAGAATTTTTTTCTATTTTAATTGCAACATTTAAACTAATACGTTCTCCATTTTTATAGGTAACAATAAAAGCATCTTCAAATCCTCTTGCTTTCATTTGAGCTTGATAGTTAATTGCATCTTTATACTCAGTAAATGAACCAGCCATATATCTAACTAAACCATCCTTTCCTGAAAAAGAAACTACATTATCAACTCCTTCAAACACCTTATCAGATAATTCCTTATCAAAAGCTCCAATTTGAATTCTGTAAGTAGTTTCATTGGAAGAAATAACAGTTTCTTCCTCCGTTATCTTTTCTATTTCATCTTCCTCAACAACAGGAAGAACAATCTCTTCCTCATCAATGATTGGCTCAGGTACAGGAATTACATAATTTGACACACTTCCATTATTATCAACTAAAATATAAGTATCATCAAATCCTTTTGCCTCCAATTCATATTCTCTACCTAAAGCTTCTTCCAATGAATTATAAGCTCCTACAGCATAAATTACCATTCCATCATCTTGCGGAATACTTTCTAAGTCATCCAAACTTAAGTATTTATTAATTATATTAGCAGGAACACCATCAATGAAAGCTCCAATCTTAACTTTATATTTCAATCCCTCAACAGTATTATCAAAAACTTCTCCATCATTATAAGCTTTATTAAAGGCATTTGCTTTTGCAATTAAATACGCATCAATAGTTTTATAATTTTCACGCTTGATTTCATTTTCATTATAAAAATTAGCATACTCTCTTGAAGCTGCTTCATAATCAGAATACATACTACGGTACTTATCATTAGTTAATTGCACTCCATTTTCATCAACAATAGAACCTTTAACTGTATTTTTTTGCTGATCTAGATAATTTGGAATCCCATCTTTATCATCATCCAAAGGACAGCCGTTATCATCAACTTTAACACCAATTGGTGTTTTAGGACAAAAATCATCAACATCAGCTACTAAATCACCATCTTCATCCTCTGATTCTAATTTAGTAAAATCAACATCTTCATAGTAACTATCATCAAAATAAGTATTCTCTTTTGGCTTTGGAGTAAATAAATCATAATGCATAGTGAAATTCAATGATTTGTAACCATCAGCCTTACCTTCATTTTCTTTTGACATATCAATATCACCTAATCCCATTCCAAAATTCATTGCAATATCAAATTGCAGCCTATCTGTAATATTCATTCGTAAACCAAAACCTAAAGGAACAGTAATAGCGCTACTATTCTCACCATCATTTCTTACATTAAAATTTTGAACTCCTAAAGATAATAATGGACTAATCTTAGATTGTTTAAAAATCTGATTAACTGTATAGCCTAGATGTAAGCCAAATCCATCAACATCTGATGAAAATTTTTCAATTTCATTATTAGCTGCAAAAGAAGTTTTAATAAATAAGAATGAAAAATCTAAATTATTTGCAAGCTCAAACTTCATTCCTGCATTAAATCCTGCAATACCTTTTAAAAAACCAGAGTTTTCATTCTGAATATCACCAGTAAGTGTATAAAACCCTGAACCTAAAGTGAATTTAGGACTAAATGGCTGCTCTTGTGAAAAAACAGATATAGAAGATATTAAAGCAAAAAGAACAAACGCTTTTTTAAAAAATTGATTCATTAGTGTGATTTTTATATTGGCGTAAAAATAGGAAAAAAATCAGAAAGCTATCCTATATGCTAGAAATTAGGTTTTAGCGTATATTTCTTATAGAAATCATTGATAATCTCGACTGCCTCTACTGGCTTATCCACTACATTAATCAAATCTAAATCTTCTATGCTAATATTTTGTTCTTTCGCTAGCATAACCTCTTTTATCCAGCCTAACAAACCCTCCCAATAGGTTTTTCCTACGAGTACAATTGGGAACTTTCCTATCTTCTGAGTTTGTATTAAAGTTATGGCTTCAAATAGCTCATCCAAAGTACCTACCCCACCAGGAAGCACTATAAAACCTTGTGCATATTTAACAAACATCACTTTTCTAACAAAGAAATAATCAAAATTAATCAGTTTATCATTATCAATATAGGGGTTGGAAGATTGTTCAAATGGAAGCTCAATATTTAAACCTACTGATTTTCCCTCACCTCTGGATGCACCTTTATTAGCTGCCTCCATAATACCTGGCCCACCACCAGAAATAACACCATAACCACTTTGAGTAAGCAAATAACCAATTTCTTCAGCTTGTTTGTAGTATTTATTATCAGGCTTTGTACGAGCTGACCCAAATACGGAAACACAAGGTCCAATTTTAGACATGGTTTCAAACCCCTGAACAAACTCTGACATAATTTTGAAAATTTGCCATGAATCGGAGGTTTTTATGGCATTCCAGTTTTTTTCTTTAAAAGCTCTCCTAATTTTTTTTTCATCTGTATTCATACTCAATCTCTTTTAATTTAAGCCACTAATATAGTAAATTTATTTCAATTCACTTTTTAGGTATTTAGCCGTATAACTATCCTTGCAATTTACGATACTTTCTGGAGTTCCGTTACAAATCAGCTGCCCACCTTTATCCCCGCCTTCTTTACCGATATCAATTATATGGTCTGCCATCTTAATTACATCCAAATTATGTTCAATAATCAATACCGTGTTTCCTTTATCAACTATAGTATCAATAACTTTTAGAAAGACTTTTACATCTTCAAAATGCAAGCCTGTAGTAGGTTCATCCAAAATATAAAAAGTGTTTCCTGTGCTCCTTTTGGAAAGTTCAGATGCCAATTTGATTCTTTGCGCTTCTCCTCCACTTACAGTAGTTGCCGATTGACCTAAAGTAATATAGCCCAAACCAACATCTTGCAAGGTTTTTATTTTACGATAAATAGATGGAATCGCCTCAAAAAACTCAACCGCTTGATTAATGGTTAAATTCAATACATCAGAAATTGATTTCCCTTTAAAACGAACTTCTAAAGTTTCACGATTATAGCGTTTTCCATTACAATCCTCACAATGCACCTCAACATCAGGCAAAAAATTCATTTCTATAGTTTTCATACCTCCCCCCTTACAACCTTCACATCTACCACCAACAACATTGAACGAAAAACGCCCTACTTTATAACCTCTAATTTTAGACTCTGGAAGATTTGAAAACAAAGTTCTAATATCAGAAAATACACCAGTATAAGTAGCTGGATTAGACCTTGGAGTTCGACCAATAGCGGATTGATCGACCTCAATAACCTTATCCAAATGCGATAATCCGTCAATGCTTTTATACGGTAAAGGCTCTTTTTCCCCTCTATAAAAATGCTTATTCAAAACAGGGTACAGTGTTCCGTTTATTAAGGTTGACTTTCCACTTCCAGAAACTCCCGTCACACAACACAACAACCCCAAGGGAATCTCAACATCTATATTTTTTAAGTTATTTCCTCTAGCTCCTCTAAGCGTTAAGGTCTTTCCATTCCCTTTTCTTCTCTTTTTAGGCACTTCAATTTTTTGAGTACCATTTAAATAATCAGCAGTAATATGATTGTCATTTAGAATAGTTTGATAATCGCCTTCAGAAACTACTTCACCACCATGAACTCCAGCTCCAGGGCCCAAATCAACAATAAAATCAGCTGACTTAATCATATCCTTATCATGTTCCACCACAATAACTGAGTTTCCAATATCACGTAATTTCTTTAAAGAATTTATCAATTTCAAATTATCCCTCTGATGTAAGCCTATGCTAGGCTCGTCTAGTATATAAAGAACATTAGTCAGTTGTGTCCCAATTTGAGTTGCCAAACGAATCCTTTGCGCCTCACCACCACTTAATGTTTTTGAACTTCTATTTAATGAAAGATAGGACAATCCAACATCAATAATGAATTGCAAACGCTTAGTTAGCTCTTTAACAATCTGATTTGCAATTTTTAATTCATTCTCATTTAATGATTTTTCAATAGTAAGCACCCACTTAGCAAAAGAAGAAATATCCAAGTTTGACACTTCATTAATGCTTTTATCTGCCACTTTAAAATGAGATGACTCAATATTTAACCTGCTTCCATTACAGCTTTTACAATCGTGTTCGGACATGTATTTACCTGCCCATTTTTCAATAGATTTTACATATGCTAATTTAGATTGCTCCTCTATAAAATTAACAATTCCATCAAAATGTAATTTATATGTTTTGGAAATTCCTGCTGACTTTAATTTTACTTTAAGGTTTTCAGTAATCCCATATAATATTGCATCAATTCCTTCCTTTGGAATTTTATCAATAGGAGTATTTAAAGTGAAATCAAACTTCTTTCCAATCAATTCAATCTGCCCTAAAATCCAATCTGATTTGCGATTTGCAATAGGAGCTATCCCTCCTTTATTAATGCTTAATTCCTTATTTGGTAATATTTTATCTTCATCTACAATCTTAAATTTCCCTAAGCCATTACACACTTTACAGGCACCTTTTGGAGAGTTAAAAGAAAAAGAATTTGGCTCAGGATTCTTATAAGCAATTCCTGTATCAGGACACATTAAAGCCCTTGAAAAATACCTTGGAGCTGTTGCAGATTTCTCAATAACCATCATTACACCATCACCATCTTCCATTGCTAATTTCAAAGAAGAAATTAGGCGTTTTCTATTGGGCTCAGTTACTTTTAAACGATCAATAACTACTTCAATATCATGCGTTTTATATCTATCCAACTTTAGAGAAGGGGTTATATCAATAATCTCACCATCTACTCTAACTTTTAAATATCCTTTTTTAGCCAACTGATGAAAAAGCTCAGCATAATGTCCTTTTCGAGAGCGGACAATAGGGGCCAAAATACTAATAGGTTTATTCTTAAAATCTAATTGTATTAAATCTAAAATCTGCTCATCAGTAAAGCGTACCATTTTTTTTCCTGACTTATACGAATAAGCGGTTCCTACCCTGGAATAGAGCAGACGCAAATAATCATAAATTTCGGTAATTGTTCCTACTGTTGATCTTGGGTTTTTGGAAGTAGTCTTTTGTTCAATAGCCACAACAGGACTTAATCCTGTAATCTTATCTACTTCTGGACGCTCCATATTTCCTAAAAATTGACGAGCATAGGCGTTAAAGGTTTCTAAGTATCGTCTTTGACCTTCTGCATGAATAGTATCAAATGCTAATGATGATTTTCCGCTCCCACTTTTTCCGGTAAACACAACCAATTTATTCCTAGGAATTTGAAGATTTATATTTTTTAAATTATGAACCCGAGCACCATAAATTGATATTTTATCTTTCTGACTTACCATGCTACTCTTCTAAATATGATTGAGTCTCCAAATCATCAAATACTAACAAATCAGTATTTGTTGGAATCTTTAAAAAATACTTTTTTCTTGATGAATCTGGTAAATAAAAAGTTCTCAACCAAGGATTAAACTGCTTTAACAGTTTATAATTTATTCCATTAGATATTGCAAAATTACTTAAATTAGTAATAGTAGAATCCACCTCTATAATTTTATAGTCAGGCATTGTATACAAATCTTTTGCACGAAACATAAACCCATATTTCTTAGGATTTTCCATTATCTCCTTTACAGCAAGAATCCTAAATACATATCTTGCTGTTTCAGAATTTAAATGAAGATTATAATAATTATTAGTCCCTTGTTTTGTCATGCATGTTCTGACTCCGCTTTTTCCCATATTATAAGATGCTGCTGCCATAGTCCAATTCCCAAACTTAGCATAAGCATCATTCAAATATTCACAAGCAACCTGAGTTGATTTTTCTAAATTATAGCGTTCATCAATAGCTGAATTCACTTCTAAACCATGCTCACGAGCTGTGGTTTTTAAAATTTGCCAAAAACCTGCTGCCCCAGCAGGAGAAACTACATTATCTAATCCACTTTCAATTAAAGCTAAATACTTAAAATCATCAGGAATATTATTCTTTTTCAATATAGGTTCAATAATTGGAAAATACTTATTTGCTTTTTTAAAAAATAACATAGTATTTGACTGCCAATAGGTATTTTTAAGTAGTTCTTTATCAATTCTTTCCCAAATTTCAGGAGAATTTATTGGAATTTCTTCTCCTGCAAAACTCAAACCTTGAGGCTGTAAAATAGAAAAAATTCCATATTTAGTATTAAACTGTTTCTGATGCAACTCATCATCACTCCTTAATTCACTTGAAAAAATAAAAAGCTGAGCAAAAGCAAGAATCAGTAAAGAAGATCCTAAAAAATAAATGTGTTTTATCTGCATATTAAAATTGACTTTTAAAATTCTTAAAACTTCCTGCGACTAAATCTTTATCTGAGACTAAAGGTTTTATAGCTCCCCAATCAATATTTAAATCTTTATCACTCCATAGTAATGCCTCTTCAGAAGCTGAATTATAAACTCCTGTACATTTATAAGTAAAAATTGTATCATCCTCAAGTGTAACAAAACCATGAGCAAATCCTGGTGGGATCCAACAAATAGTTTTATTTTCTTCATTAAGTTCAATTGAAAAATGCTGTCCATAAGTGGCAGATTCTTTTCTTATATCTACCACAACATCTAATACAGCACCTTTTATTACTCGTACTAATTTACCTTGCGCGAAAGGTGGGTTCTGAAAATGCAAACCTCTTAACACACCCTTACTTGAAAGAGACTGATTATCCTGAACAAAATGCAAATCTAAACCATTTTTAGCAAAGGATTCTTCACTCCAACTCTCAAAGAAATAACCTCTATCATCTCCAAAAACTTTGGGTTGTATAAGGAGCAATCCTTCTATTGAGGTTTTAATTATTTCCATGTATAATTTTTTAATTTTCCAAAAGCCAAATATAGAAAAATGAACCGCTTATTTTCAAGGAAAAACGAACAATAATTGTAGTTTTGCAAACAAATTTTACAAATCTTATAAAAAATAACTATTATGAATAAAACAGTACAATTATTAATCGTTGGTTTTGCGATTGTTTTGAGCTCATGCTCTAATGACGCAACTGACAAAACACCAGAAACAGAAATGGAAAAAGTAAGTTACAGTTTAGGAGTAAATGTGGCAACAGGAGTTAAAGCACAAGGACTAGACACTATTGATGCAAATGCAGTAGCAAAAGCATTTAAAGATGTATTTGCAGGAAATGATTTAGATATTTCGGAAGAAGAAAGTATGCAAGTATTGCAAGATTATTTCGGAAAATTAGCTGCTGAAAAAAGTGCTCAAGCAGGAGAAGCAGGATCAGAATACCTTACTAAAAATGGAGCTAAAGAAGGGGTAATAACAACTGAAAGCGGATTGCAATATGAAGTAATGACTGAAGGAAGTGGTGCTAAACCAACTGCTGATGACCAAGTTACTGTACATTATCATGGTATGCTTACTGACGGAACTGTATTTGATAGTTCAGTAGATAGAGGAGAGCCTGCTCAATTTGGCGTAACTCAAGTTATACCAGGATGGATTGAAGCTTTACAATTAATGAGTGTTGGTGACAAATGGAAACTAACTATACCTTCAGCTTTAGCTTATGGGGATAGAGGTGCAGGAGGCTTAATTGGACCTGGAGCAACTTTAGTATTTGAAGTAGAGCTTATAGGAATTAACTAATTCCCTAAAAAAGTAGAATATAGAAAAGCCGAGTATTATTACTCGGCTTTTTTTAGTTCTTCTATTTTTTTTATGATTTCATTTAAATCTTCTCTTAGCTGAATTAATAAATTTTCATTTTCTATTTTATTTATAATTTTATTTAAGTCTTCAGTTAACTGAATTAATAAATTTCTTTTTTTTGTAGTTGGGTTACTAACTAAATCTTCATCTAAATAACGAGTCCACGTTGATGAGTAACGTTCAAAAAAGGAAAAACCAACATACCCTCTTATATTAAGTGTCTTTTCATTTTTCAATCTCATCATTCCGCTATAGATCTTTCCAGTTTTAGGAATATAAAGGCTTCCATTATCCCAAATATTTCCTGCAATATATGTCAAATCATACATCATTAACGCTCCAATTATAGATCTATTTCTTAAACTTTCATCAGGATTCAATAAATCAGTTTTGGGATTACCGTTTTCATCATTTGGGAATTTCATCCAAGTAATTTTAGCTGAAATTGTTTCATTTACTTCAAAAAGAGTAAGTACAATATCATCTTTAGCATTATACCATTGGCCAACTAGATCAGCATTTGTTTGCGCAAATACAAACAATCCAATAAAAGTAAGAAGTAGTGTTGTTGTTATTTTTTTCATAATCATATTTTTTAAAAGATAATAAAATTATTAATCGATCCTTTTTAATTCTACCTTTTCACTAGTAACTGAATTTACCAATAAATTGAATTGATTTTCACTCACATTATCTACCAAATAACATTGCTTTCCATTATTGCAATTCCATTCATCTATCACATTAAACAAATGAGTTTGTTCACTATCAATATTTGGAAACACAGCATAACTATTTTCATAATCCAGATAGCGAATTAGCTTGTAAATATATAATTCATAATTCCCATTATCATCTAATATATTTACATAAAAATAATTACCTCTTGCTTTTACCACAATACTATCGGAATTAATACTCATCCCATCAATCGCACCTAACGTAACCGCATGAGTATCTGTATCAATTAAAAAACTACCATGATATTTTTCTGGAATCTCAGAAAGGGGTTCTAAAAATTCAGGCTGGTGATTTACAAAAGACACATTAGTACAAGATGCCAAACTAAAAAAAAGTACACATAAAAAAAATAAATTCTTCATTAAAAAAATATATTGATTAATACTTAGTAAATATATACAATATAAATAAACTATTATTTCAGCACAACACTTCTTACCTCACTAGATTGAACTAATTATTTTTGTCTGAAATAAATTTGAATAGGAACTCCCGAAAAATCAAAGTTTTGACGTAATTGATTTTCAATATAACGTTTGTAAGGATCCTTAATATATTGTGGCAAGTTGGCAAAAAATACAAAAGTTGGCGTTGCAGTTGGCAATTGCATACAATATTTAATTCTAATATATTTTCCTTTAGTTGCCGGTGGCGGATGCTGATCAATTAAAGGCAACATCACCTCATTTAGTACTGAAGTAGCTATTTTTTGCGATCTATTTTTATGAACTTGTATGGCAGCTTCTAACCCTTTTAATAACCTTTGCTTATGCAAAGCCGAAACAAATACAACAGGCACATCAGTAAAAGGAGAAATTTTTGCTTTAATCTGCTCTTCAGCCTTTTTAGCAGTTTCAGTTGATTTATCTTGCAAATCCCACTTATTTACTAAAATAACAATTCCTTTTTTATTTCTATCTGCAATATGAAAAATTCTTTGATCTTGTGACTCAAAACCTCTGGAGGCATCAATTACATGAATACAAACATCACAATGCTCAATTGCACGCACTGAACGCATAACAGAATAAAACTCTAAATTTTCATGTACATTTTTTTTCTTTCTAAGCCCAGCTGTATCTACCAAAGTAAAGTCAAAACCAAACTTATTGAATTTTGTATTTAAAGAATCACGAGTAGTACCTGGAATATCAGTAACTATATTTTGTTCCTTACCAATAAGGGCATTAATAAAAGATGATTTCCCAACATTTGGTCTACCAATAACTGCAAATTTAGGAGTATTATCTTCATCTGGCTCAACATCATCATCAAAGTGTTTTAATAACTCATCAAGCAACTCACCTGTACCACTTCCACTGATTGAAGAAAAAGGAACATACTCTCCAATTCCTAAATTATAAAATTCAACAGAATCTTCTAATAAACGCTTATTATCTACTTTATTCACTCCAAGAACTAGCTTCTTATTCGATTTTCTAAGTAGCTTAACCACTGCTTGATCTAAATCAGTAATTCCTGCTTTTGCATCAACTAAAAACAAGATTACATTAGCTTCATCAATTGCTAATTCTACTTGCTTTCTGATTTCAGACTCAAAGATATCATCACTCCCATGAACATAACCTCCAGTATCAATTACTGAAAACTCACGACCATTCCAATCAGCTTTACCGTAATGTCTATCACGAGTAACTCCACTTACCTCATCTGTTATGGCCTGTCTACTTTCAGTAAAACGATTAAAAATGGTGGATTTCCCAACATTTGGCCTTCCAACTATAGCTACAATATTACTCATTATTCGTATCCGAATTTTTTTAACTGCTGATTATCATTTCTCCAGTTCTTTTTTACTTTTACTGGAGTCGCTAGAAACACCTTTTTATCTAGCATTCTTTCAATATCTCTTCTTGCTTCTGTACCGATACGCTTTAACCCTAATCCTTGATGACCAATAATAATTCCTTTTTGGCTCTCCCGCATTACATAAATTATAGCTCTTATTTTAATAATTTCTTCCTCTTCAAAAAACTCCTCTACTTCAATTTGTACGGAATAAGGTATTTCCTTTTTATAATGCTTTAAAATTTTCTCACGGATAATCTCTTCAATAAAGAATCGTTCAGATTTATCAGTAATTGCATCCTTTTCATAATAGGGAGGAGAAACCGGTAGCATCTCAACCAACTTTTCCTTTATAACATCAAGGTTAAAATTATTTAAAGCAGAAATAGGTAATAATTGTGCATTTGGTAATTCTGCACTCCACTTTTCAATTTCTTGAGCTACAAAATCCTGCTCAGCTAAATCAATTTTATTCAATAACATAATAATTGGGACAGAAGTCTTTTTTAACCTTTCAAAAAGCTTTTCATCTTTTAGCCCTTTCTCTCCAATTTCAATCATATAAATGAGGATATCGGCATCTTGAAAAGCAGAATGCACAAAATTCATCATGTTTTCCTGTAACTTATAGGCCGGTTTTATTACTCCAGGAGTGTCAGAAAATACAATCTGATATTCTTTTTCGTTTAAAATTCCTAAAATTCTATGACGAGTAGTTTGTGCTTTATTGGTTATAATAGAGAGTTTTTGCCCTATTAAAGCGTTCATTAAGGTAGACTTGCCTACATTAGGGTTGCCTATAATATTTACATATCCTGCTTTGTGTTCCATTTTGCAAAGAAACAAAAAAAGAGCCAAGCAAATGCTTAGCCCTTAATTATAATTTTAGTTTATTTTACTTGGATAAATTAAACCCTACCATAACTGAAATTCTAGCTCCAGTTGGATGAGTTACTGAATATTTTTTAGATGTTTCTATTTCATACCCCCCACCAGTAGAAGGCTGATCATCACCATCATCATACTCATACTCAACCCATTCATATTCAGAATCATGATTATAAGTTTTATTCATACTTGGTACATAAGCAATATTTACAGGCACATTTAACTTACCAAATTTGAAGTTATACCCTGCACCAAATACCATAGCAATACCTCCTAATGATAAATTTGGTCCTACTGCAAATTCAATTCCTTTTACAGTACGCAAACCTACCATTGAAGATACAGAAGGCAAAAACATTCCTTTTTCCATACCACCAACTAAAGCAATCCACTCTACAATACCAGTAATATTACCCGCATCAGAAAATCGGCTTTCCCATTGCCAACCGTATTGAGATATTGCAGCTCCATACTCACCAGTTGAACCAGTCCATTCCTCCCTAATTTCATCAGAGAAAAAAGGAACATCACCTCTGATAATACTTGCTAAAGAACCTGGAGTAATCATAGTAACACCAACTCTTGGTCCTGCTAATTTTTCAATTTGAGCCTCTGCACTTAATAAAGTAATACTCAATATAATTGTTGTAAAAATTCTTTTCATTTTTTTTATTTTTAAATTAATACAGCAATAATCCTCCAGATTGAACCAATTCAATTGCAATAACTAATAGAATTATAAGTACTAAGCCAGCTAACCAGCCCCAAGCTAAGGATCCTCTAAAGTTCTTCTTTCTAATAAATAAAAGTAATAAAGAGTAAGGCAATAGTAAAAGTGTTAATATGCCTATTAAAAAAACCCAAACATCTAGCTTGAATTTTTCAGGATCTGCCTCTGTAAGTAAATTTTGTGTTTCAACAGGAAATGCTGCAAAAACAAATACTGCTAAAAAACTAAAACAAGAAAATATTACTATCTTTTTCATCTTACAAATATAGTTTATTTACTCAAATTAAAACCAACCATAATAGAGATTCTTGCACCAGTATTGTAGGTGTAACTTTCACCGTCAGAATCATCATCAATATTTTTACCTGGCATAAACACTAAATTAACAGGAATATTTAAAGAACCTGATTTAAAATTATGCCCTACTGCAAAGAGCATACCCACACCAGATAGAGAAAGATTTGGCCCTACACCAAACTCCAATCCGTTAGAAGTTCTTGCGCCAATAACAGAAGATACTGAAGGCAAAAATAATCCTTGCTCCATTCCACCAACTAGAGCTATCCACTCAACTATACCTACAACATCTCCTCCACCGTCAGCAAAACGACTTTCCCATTGCCAACCGTATTGAGTAGTAAATGCAGATCCTGTTGAACCGTATTCTTGAGTGCCTTCATCAAAATCAAAGCCTTCATGTATAAAATCTGCTGTCGATCCTGCTGTAATAAAAGTAACTCCAATTCTTGGTCCTGCTAATTTTTGAATTTGCGCACTAGCTGTTAGTAATCCTAACCCTAATGCAATTGTAAATACTATTTTTTTCATAATTTTTTATTTTTTAAATTAATTCTGAGACAAAATTAAAGTATCCAAAATTAAATACTATGCATAGCATAGCTTCTCATTATTCACTAGAGTTTAAAAATTATGTAATAGCTTCTAATTGCTCAGCAGCTTGTCCCCATTCCACTTCCAATTCTTGTAGTTTTTGCTGATTATTCTCGTATTCTGCAAAAAATCCATCTTTTTTGGACAACTCATTAAATTTTTCAGGAATAGCTAAGTCAGCATCTATTTGTTTTTGAGAGTTATCCAAAATTTCAATCTGCTTTTCCAACTTACTAATCCTATTTTGTAATTTCTTTACCTTTTTCTGCTGATTTTTCTGATCAGCATAAGATAACTGATCATCTGATTTGTTCTGTTTAGTTTTCTTTTGTTCCTTTTGTGAACTTTCTAGCTCTTTAAAATTTTCCAAATCTTTTTCAGATAAGAACGTATCAATATCACCAACATATTCTTTAATATTTTGATTTTTAAACTCATACACTTTCTGAGTAAGTCCTTGTAAAAATTCTCTATCATGCGAAACAACAATTAAACTTCCATCATAATTATTTAAAGCTTTTTTCAACAATTCCTTAGAAGTAATATCCAAGTGATTAGTTGGCTCATCCATCACTAGTAAATTATAGGGTTCAAGCAATAACTTACACAAGGCAACTCTAGCACGCTCCCCTCCTGAGAGTACTTTAACTTTCTTTTTCACTTCATCATTACTAAACAAGAACGAACCTAAAATAGATCGTACTCTACCAGCCGTATCCTCAGTAGCAGCTTGCTCAATAGTTTCTAAAACTGTTAAGTTTTCATCTAAAAATTCAGCTTGATTCTGAGCATAATACCCCATCTTTACTTGATGACCTAACTGTATCTCTCCAGTAAAATCAAGTTCCTTTACTATCATTTTTGCCAAAGTAGATTTTCCTTCACCATTCTTACCTACAAAAGCAAGCTTATCTCCTCTTACAATTTCAAGATTTATCTTATCTAGCACATTTAAATCACCATAGCTCTTAGAAGCATTCTTTACTTCCAAACTCATTTTACCGGAATGAGGAGCAGGAGGAAAGCGGAATTGCATACGCGCAACATCTTCCTGTTCTACCTGAATAATCTCTAATTTATCTAATTTTTTTATTAAAGATTGAGCAAAAGAAGCTTTATTCTTTTTGGCTCTAAATTTATTAATCAAAATCTTTGTTTCTTCAATATATTTGTCCTGATTCTTCTTTGCCTGAATCTGTTTTTCTACTCTATCCATACGTAAAGTTAAGTACTTAGTATAAGAGGCTTTATAATCATTAATTTGTGAAAAAGCTACTTCAATAGTTCTATTAGTTGAAGCATCTAAAAACAACCTATCATGCGAAACCAATACTACCGCTCCACTATAGTTTTTCAGCCACCTTTCCAACCACATTATAGATTCAATATCCAAATGATTGGTTGGCTCATCCAACAATAACAACTCAGGTTTCATTAAAAGAATTTTAGCTAACTCAATTCGCATACGCCATCCACCACTAAACTCAGTAGTCTGACGTTCAAAATCATATTGCGAAAACCCCAAACCTGATAATACTTGGCTAATTTCAGCTGCAGTATCATGTCCACCCGCCATTCTGAATCGTTCCTCCAAAACATTAAATTCATTAATTATATCCAAATAAGCATCACTTTCATAATCTGTACGCTCAGTCAGTTGCTTATTTGCTTCATTCATCCTTATTTCTACATCATTAAGAAATTCGAATGAAGTTTGTGCCTCTTCCAATACAGTTCTTCCATCTTCAAACTCCAAATCCTGTCTTAAAAACCCAACAACAATGCCATTTGGCACCGAAACATTACCATTATTGGGTGTTAAATCCTTTGCCAAAACCTTTAGTAAGGTAGATTTTCCTGCTCCATTCTTACCTGTGAGCCCAATTTTATCTCCTTTATTTACCATAAAAGAGATGTTTTTAAAAATGTCCTGACCCCCGAAATAGAGGGATAAATTATTTACTGATACCATGGCGGCAAAAGTAAACTTTTTAAGTACCTAAAATAAATTTAAAAGAATGATTGCCAAATTAATTTATAGCAGTATATTTGCAAAACTAAATCGCGGGGTGGAGCAGTTGGTAGCTCGTTGGGCTCATAACCCAAAGGTCGCAGG
>JACNFT010000074.1 GCA_014384505.1 Cryomorphaceae bacterium
GCCTAGAATAAAAATCTGCAACGCTAATAAGGGTGCCCGCAACGCTAATAAAGGCATTCGCAACGCTTAGAAAGACACTCGCAACGCTTAGAAAGACACTCGCAACGCTTAGAAAGTTACTCGCAACGCTTAGAAAGGAGCCCAGCAAGTCAATAAAGGCACTCGTAATTCTATTTAAAGCAACTTGCTTGGCTTATATACTCTCCTAATTGATAATTAGTAGTTCATACTGAGCTTTTAAATCTTGCTATAGAATTTCCGCTTGTTTATGGCTTAAATGGCATAGTCTTTTACTATAGATATAGAAAAAAGGCTAACTAATTTCAAACTCAATCATGTTAAATAAATAAAAAAAATAAAATTTAGCTACCTAATTTCTGCTCCTGCTTTATCAGTAAAAGAACTCATCAATTTTTCCATTACTTTGTCAACATATTTATCCGTTAAGGTCTTGGTGTCATCAGCCATAGTAAAGGATAAAGCATACGATTTCTTACCCTCAGGTAATTTATCACCTTCAAAAACATCAAACAAGTTTACTGATTTTAATATTTTGTTATCAGTAGCTATTGCAATTTTCTTTAACTCGTCAAAAGAAACTGATTTGTTAACCAATAATGACAAATCCCTACGCACTTCAGGAAATTTCGAAACATCTTGATATTTTATTTTAGTATACCCTGCTAATTCTAGCATTAAATCCCAATTAAAATCAGCCATATAAACATCTGATTTTACACCAAATTTATTACATAAATCTTTTCTAACTTTTCCAAAACAAACTAAACGTTTCTTTTTATAACTATACGCCAATGAATATGACCTTCCCCAACCATTACCCTCTAAGGATTCAAAATTCTTAATACCTAATCTATTTAAGATATGCTCTACTTTTTCTTTTATAAAATAAAAATCTGCTTTAGCATCACTCGTATTCCAATTTTCAGCTTGCATTCTCCCACTAATTAAAATCTGTAAATGCTGATTTTCAACATTTCCTTCTGCGGTTTTATGATATGTTTTGCCAAATTCATAAAACTTAATATCAGCATTCTTTCTATTCTGATTGTATGCAATGTTTTCCAAACCACTAAACAAAAGAGATTGACGCATTACATTCAAATCCTGCGACAAAGGGTTTAATAGCGTTATATTCTCTTCTATATTCAACTCAGGGATAAGAGTCGTATACTCCTCTTTAGTTAAGGAATTATTCATAGCCTCATTAAAGCCAGTACTGGAAAGTAAATCAGAAATTACATTCCTAATTTGTTCAGGATTCACACCTTCACTGTTAGTAATAGTAGTATTCAGTTTTGAGGGAATAGCAATGGTATTAAATCCATAAATTCTTAAAATCTCCTCAATCACATCCACCTCTCTTTGCACATCAGCACGAAATGGAGGCACCAATAAACTTAACCCATTAGGGTTTTCTTTTGAAATTTCAATTTCTAAATCAATTAGAATATTTTTTACTACTTGCCTATCAATCACCTCTCCAATTAAGCTGTCCATTTTTGCATAAGTAAGTTCCACATCAAAATGAGGAATAGGACTTGGATAAATATCAATAACTTCTGATGCAATTTCACCTCCACAAATTTCTTGAATTAATAAAGCTGCACGCTTTAAAGCATATACAGTACTATTAGGGTCGCATCCTCTTTCAAAACGAAATGATGCATCAGTATTTAAATTATGTCGCTTAGCCGATTTACGAACACTTACAGGGTTAAAGTAAGCTGATTCTAAAAATACATCTGTTGTGCTTTCAATTACTCCAGATTCTAAACCACCAAAAACTCCAGCAATACAAAGCGGTTTCTTAGCGTCAGAAATCATTAAATCAGTAGCAGAAAGTTCTCTTTCCTGCCCATCCAAAGTTGTGAACTTTGTTTTTTCCTTAACACAAGCAACAACTATTTTGTTTCCATCAATTTTATTTAAATCAAAAGCATGTAATGGCTGACCCATTTCATGCAATACATAATTAGTGATATCCACAACATTATTAGTAGGTGCTATCCCAATTGCTTTTAATTTATTCTGTAGCCATTCAGGAGAAGGAGCGATTTTTATTCCACTAATACTTAAGCCTGAATACCTAGGGCATATTTTAGAATCTGCTACTTCAACTTCAATAGTTTTTTTTGTATTATCAACCTTAAAATCCTTAGTAGAAGGCTTACACATTTGTAATTTATTTCCTTTATGATTAAGTACCGTTAATAAATCACGCGCAACACCTATATGCCCCATAGCATCCGATCGGTTTGGCGTTAAACCAATCTCAAATACTATATCAGATTCTAACTTAAAATATTCGCTAGCAGCAGTACCTACTTTTGCTGTAGCATCCAAAACCATAATTCCATCAGTATCTTCTCCAAGACCTAATTCGTCTTCTCCACAAACCATACCTAATGAATCCTCCCCTCTTATTTTCCCTTTCTTAATTTTGAATTTATTATCGCCATCATAAAGCCAAGTCCCTACTGTAGCTACTGTAACTTTTTGACCAACATTAATGTTAGGTGCACCACAAACTATTTGTAATGGCTCATCTTCTCCAATATCAACAGTGGTAATACTCAATCTATCTGCGTTCGGGTGCTGAGTTTTTGTAATAACCTCACCAATCACTACCCCTTTAAGCCCTCCTTTTACGCTTTCAATTTCCTTTATTGCCTCTACCTCTAAGCCAGTATCTGTTAATAGTTGAGAAATTTCTTCAGCAGGAAGATTAAGGTCTAAGTAGTTTTTAAGCCAGTTGTATGATATGTTCATAATGTAAATTGAATTTTAGCAAAAATAGTAATTGTATTAATATTTATAGATTACTTCCTCACTCTTTTTAAGTCAAGCAAATTCATTGCATTACTTTCAAAACCTGAAATTTTCTTATTTATAAAGCAAAGCGACCCTGCATGATGCGTAATGTTTAGAAGATACACTATGCATTATACAGTGTTGTGTATTCGTTATTATTCTATTCTTTTAATCCGTTTTTTGATTTACGGTATAAATAAGAGTTAAAAATATTTCTTTTTGAAAATCTCATTTGTTTATCAGAATTAATCAACTTTTGAAATACTGTTCTTGTTACACCAAAATATTCATAAGTAGTTCCATCATTAAAAGTAACTTCTAATAATAAACCTTTATGCTGCAAATCATAGATACCAGAACTCATACTTATATGAGTGTATTCTTCTAAATATTTCTCCTTAGTTTCTGGAGCAATACTAATTAAAAAGTGATAACCATCAATAATCTCTCGACTCTTTATCTCTGCTTCAATAGCTTTATCATCTCCCTTCTGAAACTTATCTGGATGCCATTCTTTAACTAAATTTCTGTATGTTTTTTTTAATGAAGGTAACTCTATTTTTTGTTCAATATTGAATAATTTTTTGTATTGATTAATACGCTTCATGGGATTTTCTAATTAGGGAGCAAAATTACAGATTAAAAATTATTTACATCATTATATAATCGCTAATGCTTAATATTTTTCCTCACTCTTTTTAAGTCAAGCAAATTCATTGCATTACTTTCAAAACCTAAAATGTTCTTATTTGTAAAACGCAATACCCTGTCATAATACAAAGGAACTATAACCGCACTTTCAATAATCAAACTATCCATTTGTTGATAATAAGCATATCTAGTTTCAATATTGGTTTCTGATAAAGCTTTTTCATATAAGGCATCAAACGCTTCATTTTTAAAGTGGGTATAATTTGGTCCGTTTGGACAAAAATTCTTGCTATAAAAAAGAGAAAGATAATTTTCTGCATCAGGATAATCGGCTATCCAACTACCTCTAAAGAAATTAAGTTTGGAAGTTGCAACCATTTGCCTATGCGTTGAGGCAGGACTTACCTCTACCCTAACTTTTAAACCAATATCCTGCAATTGATTTTGAATATACTCACACAAATCCAAATAAGAAGAAGTAGTCGATAATAAAATTTCTTTTTCAGTATCAAAACCATTCTCAATTTCAGCTGCTAAAACTAATTGCCTTGCCTTTTCAGGATTATAACTATACCCATTCAATTTTTCAGAAAAAGAAGGCAATCCCATAGGAATAAAACCCTGATTAGCTGGAGTGCCTATATTATTTCTGAGGTATTTAAGCATTTTCACTCTGTCAAAACCATAATTAATGGCTTGCCTAATTTTTAAAGGCAAAGGCGTTTCCATTAAAAAACCTAGGTATTCTGTATTCAAATAAGACTCCGATTGTAAGATAACTTTTTCCTTATATTTTTCTTGCAACTCTCCTTTATTAGTCAAAATTTCATCTTTGTAACTCGCATCAATTCCTGAAATAAAGTCCAACCTTCCTTGTATAAATTGTAAAAATGCTGACTGCTTATCTTTAATAAATGTAATGGCTATTGCATCCAAAAAAGGCAATTGCTTTCCTGCTTCTTTTTCAAAATAGTTAGGATTTTTCCTAAGCACTAATTTTACTCCATCTTTCCATAATTGAAACTGAAAAGGACCCGTTCCAATAGGCTGTCTATTAAAATCTCTTGCTTCTATAATTTCTCTTGGAACAACTGAGCAGTATTGCATACTTAATAAGGATAAGAATGCAGGAAAAGGAGTCGTAAGCTCAATTATAAATATAGAATCATTTTCAGCCTTAAAACCATTTACATTTGACAATACCCAAGCACCAGGAGCTGCTAATTTTTTATCTAATAATCTATTAAATGAATACTCAAAATCTTCAGCAATCACTTTTCTCCCTTTTCCATTTTTAAATAGTTTATCATCATGAAAAAACACATCATCTCTAAGTGAAAAAGTATATACTAGTGAATTATTAGAAATATGCCAATTTTTTGCAATTGAAGGCTTAACATTTAAATCATTATCCAATTGCACTAAACCATTAAACAATTGATTAGTTGCCCAAATTGTAGCTTGGTCTTTTGCAAAAATAGGATCCAGAGTTGCTATTCCTGCTGATTCATTGTACTTAAAAATAGAAAATTCATCATTATTGTATTGAGCTGTACAGCAAGTAAAAAAAAGAGTAACAATAAAAAAGCCGACTTTCCACTTCATAGTTAAGTTTTAAGTCGGCTAATTTAAGGATTTAAAATTACCTCATAAGGTTTAGTTCTCCATTATAAACCCAAAGTTTTCCATTGTAATCATATAGTGAAATATGATACATGTATGTCCCTATCCCTGCTTTATTAGCACTGACATCCAAACCATCCCATCCATATTCAATATCAGAAGATTCAAAAACTATTCCTCCCCACCTGTCAAACACTTGCATTTCAAAACTTGTTACTCCATTTCCTTTTGCTAGAAAAACATCATTATTTCCATCTCCATTAGGTGTAAAAGCATTTGGTGCATACAAAGTAAATTCTGGGGAAATATTGATATTTTTCATAATCTCACTTTCACAACCTTCAGCTGAAACCACATGCAATACTACTTCATGATTTTTTATATTTTGAAAATCAACAATTGGGTTTCTTTCAGTTGAGATACTTCCATTATCAAAATCCCATTCATACAGAATAGCTCCTGTTGAATTATTGTAAAATTCTATTTCAGAAAAAAGTTCAGTAGTAGTAAAAGCACTTGCATTAAAATCAGCAATAGGATTATTAAAAACCTCAACTGCATTAATAATAGTTGTATCATGCTTACATCCTTCTAATGAAATAACCTCTAAACTTATATCAAAGCTACTTACATAATTATATGTATGCGCTGGATTTTGAATATTAAAAATAGTTCCATCTCCCAAATTCCATTCCCAAGACGCAATATTATTATTCATTGATAAATCAGTAAAATGAATATCATCTCCTAAACAAGCAGTTGCATCATTAGTAAAGTTAGCAGTTGGTAACGCGAAAATAGTAATGATTTTTGCCATGCTTGAAGTACATCCAAAATCAGTTGTTGCGATAAGGTTTACTGAATAATTTCCCGGGCTAGTAAAACGATAAGTAGGATGCTCAAAATTTGCCACTCCTACTCCATCACCAAAAGCCCATTCCCATTGCACAATATTACCATTATTTAGCGTTGAAAAATCAGTAAAGGAAGTAGGAGTACCTAAACAAAATTGGTCAGATATGAAATCAATGATTGGATTATCAAAAACCTTAGTTTCTTTAACAACAGAACTTTCACATCCTTTATCAGTAATAACATTTAATGTTACATTATATGTGGCTGCTAAAGCATATTTGTGCTGTTCAATTGAGGATACACCATTTGTAGTTCCATCTCCAAAAATATATTCCCAATTGCTAATCATTCCATTTGAAATAGTAGAAATATCAGAAAATATATTTTCTTCTCCAATGCAATTATTCTCAACCAAAAAGTTAGCAAAAGGCAATTCATTTACTTCTACTTTTGAAGTATACTCACTAATACAACCAAAGTTAGAGCTTACCACTAAACTTGGGTAAAATGTACCTGAATTTGAATACGTATAATTAGGATTTTGTAAGGAAGAAACCCCAAGTCCGTCAGCCATAATATATTCCCAATTCACCACATTAGCAGATGAATTGTTTATAAAGTTAGACGGCTCGCCTAAACAAACTTCATTTGCTGTGAAATGAGCTATAGGTAATGGATAAATTTCAACCTGCTGCACAAGTGTATCACTACAATTATTATCCAAATTTACTGCAATTAATTGTATGGTATTTACTCCAAAAGCTAGTTGTTGTAAAGGGTTTTGAATACTTGACCCAAAACTCCATTCCCAACCAATATTAGGAGTAAGTAATCCTGAGTTTCCGTTAAAATAAATCGTATCACCCTCACAATGATTAAGAGTAGTAAAAGTTGGAATTGGAACCTCATTATAAACTTTTACAAAAACTGAATCAGTAGCCTCACACATACCGTCAGAATGATGAATAAAATACATAATATCATTTAGAGGACTTGCAATTGGATTAAAAAGGTTAGGGTCATTAAGTGCAAGAGTTGGGATCCAGGCAAACAGAGTAGAATTTCCTAAAGCATTTAATTGAACTTGCCCCCCCTCACAGATTTCAACATCATTTCCTGCATCAATGTTTACGGAACGAACCTTAATCGTATCTGAATTATTAATAGTAAATTGACATCCTGATGTATTTTCAATAATTAAACTAGGCATGAATATACCATCAGCTGTATACACTATCGAAGGAAAACTATCAGTCGATAAAATTCCATTCCCAAAGTCCCACAAAAAGTTATCTGTGTTCATAACTAATGGAATAAAAAGAATACTATCATCTTTACAAATTAAAGAATCTGAAATACTAAAACTACCTATTGGGCCTGCTATATTTACTAATTCATTTTGCACTAGTGTATCCTTGCAACCAAAAGAGTTTTCAACTATTAATGTTACATCAAATGTTCCAGAAACCAAAAATAAATGAGAAGGATTAGCAAGAAAAGAACTCCCTCCACCACTAAATATCCATTCCCAATTTACAACATCAGTAGAAGAAGAGTTACTAAAATTAGAAATTAAAGGAGGGCAATTTGAACTAATTCCAGCTGTAATAAAATCAGCGGTTGGCTTTAATACTTCAATATGATTTACTAAAACCATATTACTTGTACAATTAAAAGAATCGGTTATTAATAAGGAAATATCATATAACCCATTTGTAGTAAATGAGTGAGATGGATTAATTTGAACACTTTGAGAACCATCACCAAAATCCCAATCACTAGATATACCAATACCGTCAGATATATTACTAAACTGCACTTGATCATTAGGACAAATTCCCTGAATATTTGAAATGAAATCAGCTGTTGGATACTGGAATTGTATGTATTCAAGTCGCTCCATAGTATCTTTACAACCATCTACTGATTGAGCATATAGCGTTACATCATAATAACCTTCAGCATAGTAGATATGTTGTGGATTATTAATTATTGAGCTTCCTCCATCTCCAAAATTCCAAATAACTGAAGAAGCTGGAGAGGAAAGATCTTCAAAATCAACTAACATTGAGTCGCAACCTAACACATTTACGATTCCAAAATCAGCTTCAAGATCAGTTACTCTATACATATTTTGATGAGTTGTAGTGTCATTACAACCATGGATGTCAGTTATAATCATTGTTACATCTAATTGTCCAGTATTTATAATTAAATGATCGATTCTTCCATAGCCTACATAACCATCCGACCAAAGAACTTTATAATAAGACATATCCTGAGAAGTATTATTTAAATACACTCTTTTAGGAATACAGACCACTGAATCCTCATAGCCGTTATTAGGATTAATTAAGTAATCAAAATTAGCTTCAGGTATAGTTAGCTTAATAGGTTTAATAGATTTATGCGTGCAACCGGTTATATTATTACTAACCTTCAAAGACACATTGTAATCACCTTTCATAGCATAATTATGAATAGGGTTAATTTGTATTGATGTATTTCCATCTCCAAAATCCCAAAAAATATTATCAGCACCTATTGATAAGTTCTCAAACTTAACTTGCAAAGGATTATCACAGCTATAATTTTCTGAAAAAATTGCAGTTGGCTCAATAATATCAATATAGTTTAAGATTTTGAAAGTATCTATACAATTATTAGATGCTGCAATAAGTGTTACATCATAGATGCCTGTTAATTGATATTGGAAAATTGGGTTCTGTAAGTTTGAAATATTTCCATCACCAAAATCCCAAAACCAATTTGTCAGCTGAGAACCTGATACGGTTAAATCAGAAAAGTCAATATTTCCTCCTGGACAACTTACAAGCTGACTTGCCTGAAAGTCAGCATGAGGTAATTCATAAACCTTTATAAAATCTAAAAAAATTTCATTTGCAACACAACCATAGTCATTTGTAACAAATAGACTTATATCAAACAAACCTGTTGAAGAGTATTGATGTATAGGGTTTTGTGTATTAGAAAAACCTCCATCTCCAAAACTCCAACTCCAATCAATAATTGGTCGGATTGAATTCGTGATATCTAAAAAGTCAATGTCAAAAGGAGCACAGCCATTTAATTCAGATGCACTAATATCAATAGTAATTTTTTCAACTTCAATAAAATCATTAAACAATTTTATATCGACACAACCTTTAATATTCGTTACGATTAAACTAATATCATAACTACCATAATTAAAGAATGAAGCCGAAGGATTTTGAAGTATTGAATTTGTACCATTTCCAAAGTCCCAATACCAACTTACAGCATTAATTGTTGCGTCAGAAAATTCTACATTAAAAGGAGAGGAACATCCATAAGTTGTGTCTGCTGTTATTTGCACATTAGGATTTGCATATACTTGAATAGCACTATAAAAAATTTGGGTATCTATACATTGTCCACCTTTGCTTGTTGTCAAAGTTATATCAAAATCTCCTGAAATTAAAAAATTATGTGTTGGATTTTGGAGGTTTGATGTACTACCATCTCCAAAATCCCAAATCCAAGTGTCAGGACTATTTGTTGTTATATCAGTAAAATTAACTTCCATTTCTTGACAACCGCTATTTATATCAGTAATAAAATCAGAATATAATTCAGATCCTACTTCAATATAATTTGTTTTTACTAAAGTATCTATACAAGTACCTAACTTAGCTAAAAGAGAAACAGAATAAACGCCTGCGACATAATTATGAGTGGGATTTGCTAAATTAGAAGTACTTCCGTCACCAAAAATCCAATAAAAATTTGTGGAACCTAAAGTATTGTTTGTAAAACTCACTAATTCAGTTGCATTACAAGAAAAAGGGATATCAGCTATAAAGCTAGCAACTGGTAATTCATACACATCAATAAGATTAAGTTGTGTAGATAAACTTTGACAACCATTTATATCAGTAACTAATAATGATACAGAAAAATTACCATCATTACTATAATCATAAATTGGATTTTGGAAGTAACTCGATCCACCATCACCAAAATCCCATTGCCAATTCACTATAGAATTATTTGTTATTGAAATATCTTCAAAATCAACCATTAGAGGCATACAACCATTTATAGGTGAATTTATTGAAATTCCAGCAATAGGATTATCATACACTTTAATTAACCCATTAGAAACTTTGGAATCATTAGTAAAACTATTAGATGAAATTAATGTAACATCATAAATACCAGAGTTTGCATAAATAACTGTTGGATTTTGAAGGGAAGAAGAATTACCATTTCCAAAATCCCAGAGCCATGTATTTGGGGCTCCTGTTGATAAATCTTGAAACTCAACTACTAATGAGCCACATCCGGTATTAACTGAAATTGTCGTAAAATCAGCAACTACTTGTGGGCTTGCACTACTGGAAATTAGCATGGCTACAAGGATTAGGAAAAGGTGTATAAGCTTACTTTTTAGTAAGGCTAATCTGTTTTTAGATAAGAAACTAAGTATAAGTAATGTCATGGTTTTGAGTATTAATTAACAGTATTAACCTATTTGATAAAACGACTTAAAAAATATTAAGTTACAATTCTTATAAACCCTTTTGATTTTCTACTTTCGCAACATGTTTGATAATAAAAAAGTTGCCTTTTATACGTTGGGCTGTAAGCTCAACTTTTCTGAAACTTCAACCATTGGTAGACAATTGGTTAATATTGGTTTTACTAAAACTGAATTTGAGAATAAAGCAGACTTATATGTAATCAATACTTGCTCTGTTACCGAAAATGCCAATAGAGAATGTAGAAGAATAATTAGAAAAGCAAAAAAGAATTCACCTGAAGCTTTTATTGTTGTTACAGGTTGTTTTGCACAATTAAAACCAAAAGAAATAAGTGACATTGAAGGTGTTGATATGGTGCTTGGTGCTAATGAGAAATTCAATTTACCAAAGCTGCTTACAGACTTAAAAACGCTTGAAACCACTCAGGTTCATGGTTGTGAAATTAATGACTTAGATTATTTTTCATCCTATTCACTTACTGATCGCACCCGTTCATTCATGAAAATACAAGATGGTTGCGACTATCCTTGTACTTACTGCACTATACCTTTAGCTAGAGGAAAAAGCAGATGTGATAGCATAGATAACATTATAAAAAATGCAAATGAAATTGCAGATAAAGGAATAAAAGAAATTGTAATTACTGGAGTAAATATTGGTGAGTTTAAAGATAAAAATGACAATAGAAATTTTTCTGATTTGATAAAAGAGTTAGATAAAATAGAGCGAATTGAGCGTTATAGAATTTCATCTATTGAACCAAATCTAATTAGTGATGAAGTAATAAAGTTAGTAAAAAACTCTGAAAAATTTATGCCTCACTTTCATATTCCAATGCAGTCAGGTTCTGACATAGTTTTAGCTAAAATGAAAAGACGTTACCAAACAAAATTGTACCGAACAAAGATTGAAAGAATTGTTAGTGAAGTGAAAGATGTCTGTATTGGAGCTGATGTAATTGTAGGCTTCCCTGGTGAAACTAAACAAGAGTTTGATAAAACACTTAATTTCATTAAAGATTTACCACTATCCTATTTGCATGTATTTACTTATTCTGAAAGAGAAAATACTCCAGCAATAGATATGGATGGAGTGGTTTCAAAATCAGATAGAGCTGACAGAAGTAAACAGTTGAGAATCCTTTCTAATAAATTACAACGAGCCTTTTATGAAAAATACCTAGATACTGAACATACAGCCCTTTTTGAGCAAGAAAATAAGGAGGGATATTTATTTGGATTTACAGACAACTATATTAAAATAAAAATTCCTTTTCAATCTACTATTTGCAGAACTAAAAAACAAGTTAAGCTAATAGCAATGGGTGATGATGGAATAATGAAAGCAGAGCTTCTATAATTAAACAAACATTATGTACCCAACAATAAGCCATTTACTTTTTGATTTATTTGGAATTAATATCCCATTACCTATTCAAACCTTTGGATTTTGGGTTGCCATTGCTTTTTTAACAGCATCCTATTTCATTACTAAAGAATTAAAACGAAAAGAAAAAGAAGGACACCTTAGCGTAAGCATTATTAAAGAAACTATCGGGAAATCATTAAGCATTTACGAGATATTAAGTAGCCTTATTACTGGTTTCTTTATTGGGTTTAAGTTAATTGAAGCTATCTTTCATTATGCGGATTTAGTTGCAAACCCTCAGGATTTCATCCTTTCAACAAGAGGTAGTTTTATAGGCGGTATTTTAATTGCAGCTTTATCTGTTTATTTAAAGTGGAATGATAACCAAAAAACCAAATTAGCCACACCTAAAGAAATTGAAAAAACAGTACACCCCTATCAACTAGTCGGAAATATGACCATGATTGCTGCTGTATCAGGAATTATAGGAGCTAAAGTTTTCCATAATTTAGAAAATATGGGTGCATTCATAGCTGACCCTATCGGACAACTTATGGCTTTCAGTGGCCTTACCTTTTATGGAGGACTGATTGCTGGAGCATTTTCTGTAGTTTGGTATACAAGAAGATATAAAATAAATATTTTACATTTGATTGATGCTGCTGCCCCAGCACTAATGCTTGCTTATGGAGTTGGACGCATTGGCTGTCAAATGTCAGGCGATGGGGATTGGGGGATTGATAACTTAGCTCCAAAACCAGAATGGATGGCTTATCTTCCTGATTGGATGTGGAGCTATACTTTTCCACATAATGTAATTCGTTCTGGAATTCCTATGGAGGATTGTGGCGCTCAGTTTTGGCAACCATACTGTTATCAACTAGCGAACCCTGTATGGCCTACAGCCTTTTATGAAGTAGTCATGTGCTTACTTATTTTTAGCATCTTATGGGCTATTCGTAAACAAATCCGTGTTCCAGGAATATTATTTTGTATTTATCTTGGACTAAATGGTATTGAGCGTTTTTTCATTGAAAAAATAAGAATTAATACAGAATACGATATATTAGGAGGAATTACTCAAGCAGAGATTATCTCATTCTGTTTGGTTCTAATTGGTCTTTTAGGCTGCATTACACTCTATAAAAATAATAAGAAAACTATTTTATAAATATTCTTTTTTCATTATTTGCTGGTTTTAAGTAAATATAGCCCCACAAATGTAATAAATCCATTTAATATCAATAACTCAAAACCAAAAGGAATATATAGCTGAATTATATAACAAGCTACAGGAGACAAAACAGCAACTAAAGGCACCCAATTATCTTTTACACTTAGTTTAGTAAACAACCCAAAAGCATACATTCCTAATAAGGGACCATAAGTATATCCTGCCACCTTAAATAATGCAGAAATAACACTATCATCATTTATTGATTTGAACACCAAAATCACCAAGACTAACAATATTGAAAATCCGAGATGAACTAACTTTCTTTGCTTAATTTCTTTTATACCCGAATCTACATCAAAGCCTAACAAATCGATACAAAAAGAGGTGGTTAATGAGGTTAATGCTGAATCCGCACTAGAGTATGCAGCAGCAATCAGTCCTAAAATAAACAAAATCCCTACTCCTATTCCAAGCCCTCCACTTAGTGCCACAGCAGGAAATAAATCATCTGCCTCATTAAATGGTATTCCATGGGTTTCGGCATACATATACAGCAATGCTCCCAATGATAAAAATAATAAATTCACAAACACCAAAACAATACTAAACCAAAACATATTCTTTTGGGCATCTCCTAAACTTTTGCAACTTAAATTTTTCTGCATCATATCTTGGTCAAGCCCAGTCATTACAATTGCCATAAATGCACCTGATAAAAACTGTCTTACAAAATGCTGTTTTCCTTCCCAGAAAAATATTTGTGAATAATCACTTTCTTTTACTGTACTAATCAAAGAAGTAAAATTCAAATTCATATCAACTGATATAAGGTAAACACTTAAACCAACAGCAACAAGCATAAATAATGTTTGTAAAGTATCAGTCCAGATAATTGTTTTAATTCCACTCCTGAAAGTATACACCCATATTAGTAAGATAGTAACTACAACTGTCATTTCAAAAGGAACTCCCCAAGCATCAAAAACGTAAATTTGCAATACATTGGCTACCAAATACAGCCTAAAAGATGCTCCTATTACTCTACTAATCAAAAAGAAAATAGCCCCGGTTTTGTATGATGAATTTCCAAATCTACTCTGTAAATAACCATATATTGATGTCAAATTCATTCGGTAATAAAGCGGCATAAGTACAGTAGCAATTACCAAATAGCCCAACAGATAACCAAATACCATTTGCATATAGGAAAAATCACTAGCAGCAACCCAACCAGGAACAGAAATAAATGTTACGCCTGATAAAGATGCACCAATCATTCCAAAAGCAACTATATACCAAGGGGATTGTTTGTCGCCACTAAAAAATGAGGCATTACTATCTGATTTTCCTGTAATAAAAGAAATACCTACCAATACTAAAAAGTAGATAACTATTACACTTATAATTAATGTTGATGACATATAAATTTGTTTTTCACAAAACTAAAAGTATTCTTGATTAATGTTAACTTTGCAGCTATGAATTTTCCATCCAAACTTGTAGAAAATGCTGTTGAGCAACTTTCTCGACTTCCAGGAATTGGAAAGCGTTCGGCCTTACGACTGGTTTTACATCTGTTAAAACAAGAAAAAAGTTCTGTTGAACGGTTTGGAGATTCTTTTATTCAACTTATACAAAATATAAGCTATTGTACTTCTTGTTTTAGTATTGCAGACAGCCAGTTATGTGAAGTATGTTCTGATAAAAAAAGAGAGCAAACCACTATCTGTATTGTGGAAGATGTTAGAGTGATGATGGCAATAGAAAACACTATGCAATTCAAAGGAATTTACCATGTTCTAGGAGGGCTTATTTCGCCAATGGATGGCATTGGTCCTAATGATTTGCGTATTGAGGAATTAATAAAAAAGGTAGAAAAAGGAAATATTAATGAAGTAATATTTGCCCTTAGTACAACAATGGAAGGAGATACAACCAATTATTATCTTTTCAGGAGATTGAAAGATAGCGGAGTAAAAATATCTTCAATTGCAAGAGGAATTGCTATTGGTGATGAATTAGAATATACTGATGAGCTTACTTTAGGGACAGCTCTATCTAGTAGGATGCCCTATGAAAACTCCTTAGCAAAATAGTTGCAATTTCTTTTCTTTTCTTAATTTTGCCAAAAATATATAAGACTATGGCTAGAGTAGAATTGATTATGCCCAAAATGGGAGAGAGTGTTTCGGAAGCAACTATAATTACATGGGCTAAAGAAGTTGGTGAAATGGTTGAGTTAGATGAAACTATTGTTGAGATAGCTACTGATAAAGTGGACTCAGAAGTTCCTTCAACTCATGAAGGAAAATTAGTAGAAAAATTATTTGAAGCGGATGATGTTGTACAAGTTGGTGAACCATTTGCTATATTAGAAACTGAAGGCGGAGATGATACTCCTATAACAAAAGAAACTGTAACACCTACTGCAATTGCAGTAGTTGAGAAGGCAGCAACTATAACTACCCAAAACAATCCAACAACTATAACTAATGATGGTGATAGATTCTACTCTCCATTAGTGAGAAGTATGGCTTCTGAAGAAGGAATAGAAATGACTGAATTAGAAACTATTTCTGGAAATGGTAAAGATGGAAGAGTTACAAAATCAGATATGATTTCCTACTTAAAAACTAGAGGATCTGCACCAGTAACAACTACTGCTAAAGTAGAAACTAAAAAGACCACTACTACTGCTAAAGCACCAACACATACTCCAGTAAATATCCCTAATACGGGTGGTACTGAAATTGTAGAAATGGACAGAATGAGAAAGTTAATTTCTGCTCACATGACTATGTCAAAACAAACTTCAGCTCATATTACTTCTTTTGTTGAGGCAGATATGACAAATATTGTAAACTGGAGAAACTCAGTAAAAGCTGACTTTAAAAACAGAGAAGGACAAAACATCACCTTTACTCCTATTATAATTGAAGCAATGGCAAAAGCGGTTAAGGATTTTCCAATGATTAATGTTTCAGTAGATGGAACAAACATTCATATTCATAAAAATGTTAATATTGGTATGGCTGCTGCTTTACCTGATGGAAACCTTATTGTTCCTGTTATCAAAGAAACGCAAAACAAAAACTTAGTAGGAATTACTAAAGCAGTAAATGATTTAGCTGTAAGAGCTAGAGGAGGGAAATTAAAACCAGACGACATTCAGGGAGGTACTATCACCATGACTAATGTCGGTACTTTTGGAAATTTAATGGGGACTCCTATTATTAACCAACCTCAAGTAGCAATTTTAGCTTGTGGTATCATCAAAAAGAAACCTGTTGTATTAGAAACTGCTGAAGGAGATGTTATTGCAATTCGCCATATGATGTTCTTATCTTTATCATATGACCATAGAGTTGTTGATGGAGCTTTAGGAGGGCAGTTTGTAAGAAGGGTTGCTGATTACTTAGAACAGTTTGACACAAATACAATTATTTAACTATAATTAACAATATCAAAAGCCTCAAGTTTTCTTGAGGCTTTTTTTATACATTTACATTATGAATTTAAAACTAGAAAAACCTATTGTATTCTTTGATTTAGAAACAACAGGAGTACAAGTTGCTAAAGATAGAATTGTAGAGATTTCTATCTTAAAAGTTTTTCCAAATGGAAATAAAGAGAGTAAAACTTGGTTGGTAAATCCTACTATCCCTATTCCTGAAGTAACTACAGCTATACATGGTATATCAGATGAAAAAATAGCAAACGAACCTACTTTTGATCAATTGGCTGTGGAAATATCTGAACTTATTCACAATTGTGATTTAGCAGGATTCAATTCTAATAAATTTGATATTCCTTTACTAGCTGAAGAATTTTTAAGAGTTGGAATTGATTTTAGTATGGAAAATAGAAAAGCGGTAGATATTCAGAATATATTCCATAAACTAGAACAAAGAACATTAGTTGCTGCCTATAAGTTTTACTGTGATAAAGACTTAACCAATGCCCATTCAGCTGAAGCTGATACAACAGCAACATTTGAGGTGTTATTGGCTCAATTGGATAAATATGATGAACTAGAAAATGATGTTAACTTTCTTTCAGAATTTTCGCAAAGAGGAGGGAAATTTGCTGATATGGCAGGCTTTGTTCGTTTTAATGAAAAAGGAGAAGAAGTACTAAGCTTTGGGAAATACCGTGATGTAACTTTAGCTCAAATATGGAAGGATAATCCTGGTTATTTCTCATGGATTAACCAAGCAGATTTTCCACTTTACACCAAAAATGTAATGAAAAATTTTGCTACTAAAATGAAGTTAGAAAAAAAGTTTAACTCCTAGAAATGAAGATAATTTGTATTGGTCGTAATTATATAAATCATGCTAAAGAATTAGGTAATACTATTCCTAGTGAGCCTTTATTTTTTCTAAAGCCCAATACAGCAATACAGCCAAAAGGACATCCCTTTTTTATTCCTTTCTTCTCTAATGACATACATTATGAAGTGGAATTGGTAATAAAAATAAGTAAAGCAGGAAAACATATTGAAGAGCGTTTCGCTCACAACTATTATTCTCAAATTGGCTTAGGAATTGATTTTACAGCAAGAGATATTCAACAAGAATGTAAAGAAAAAGGATTGCCTTGGGAAAAAGCTAAAGGCTTTGATGGTTCAGCCCAAATTAGCAGAACATTTATAGATAAATCAAGTTTAGATTTAAATAACATCTCCTTTAGCTTGGAAAAGAATTCAGAGCAAGTGCAAATAGGAAACAGTAAGGATATGTGCTTTAACTTTGATACTATTATTGCTTATATATCAAAATTCTATAGCCTAAAAATTGGAGATTTAATTTATACAGGAACACCAGAAGGAGTTGGCCCAGTAAAAGCTGGGGATAAATTAAAAGGATTTATTGGAGAACAAGAAATGTTTAAGGTTTTAGTAAAATAACTTACCTAGCGAATCGCATTTTATAAGTAGCATTAACTTTCCCTTTGCTAATATCCATTAGCTTACCCTTTATCATTCTTTTGCGTAAAGCTGTTAATTTATCTGTAAAAAGGATTCCATTAATATGGTCGTATTCATGCTGAATAACTCGAGCCGTTAAGCCATCATAAGTAGCAGTATGCTTTTCAAAATTTTCATCCATGTACTCAATTGTAATGGTAGATTTTCTACTTACATCTTCCCTTAAATCTGGTATAGATAAACAGCCCTCATTAAATTCCCACTCCTCACCTGATTCTTCAAGAATCCTAGCATTAATAAATGCTTGTTTCACAATCACTTCTTTTATCTCCTCTTCATCATCAAAAAAAGGAGTAGTATCAATTAAAAATAAACGAATTCCTTTATTAACCTGAGGTGCAGCCAAACCTACACCGTTAGCTTCATACATAGTTTCCCACATATTAGCAAGAATAATATCAAATTCAGGATAATCTGGAGAAATATCGGAACACATTTTTCTTAAAATTGGTGATCCAAAAGCAACTATTGGTAATATCATTATAGAATTGATTCTATAATTTGATCTACACTCATTCCTTCAGCTTCAGCTTTATAGTTTTTTACTAATCTATGGCGTAAAATTGGTTTTGCAACTGCTTTTACATCTTCAATATCCGGAGCATATTTTCCGTTTATTGCAGCATAACACTTAGCTGCCATCAACATAAATTGAGAGGCTCTTGGGCCTGCGCCCCATTCGATATATTGCTTTACAACATCAGCCGCTTTATCAGAGTCTGGCCTAGTTTTAGCAACCAAACTAACTGAATATTGCAATACATTATCAGTTACAGGTAATTTTGTAATCAACTCTTGATATTGAATAATCTCTTCAGCTGACATAATCGTATCTAATTGCACATTATTTTTAACTGTAGTTTGTTTTACTATCTGTAATTCCTCTTCATAAGTAGGATAGTCCAATAGTACATTAAACATAAAACGATCTAATTGCGCTTCAGGCAAAGGGTAAGTTCCCTCCTGTTCAATAGGATTCTGGGTAGCCAATACAAAGAAAGGCTTATCTAATACATATTGTGTTCCGGCATTAGTTACTGATCTTTCTTGCATAGCTTCTAATAAAGCTGCCTGTGTTTTAGGAGGGGTACGATTAATCTCATCTGCCAATATAATATTAGCAAACAAAGGTCCTTTTATAAATTTAAAATTTCGGTTTTCATTTAGTATTTCAGCCCCCACAATATCAGAAGGCATTAAATCAGGTGTAAACTGAATTCGATTAAAGTTAAGCCCTAAAGAATCGGAGATAGTTTGTACTAATAAGGTTTTTGCCAAACCAGGAACCCCAACTAACAAACAGTGTCCATTGCAAAAAATAGATATCAATACTTGTTGTACAACATCATCCTGTCCTATTATTACTTTAGCTATTTCGTTCTTAAATTTATTGTATTTTACAACAAACGCATCAATAGCTTGAACTTCATTACTCATATTATTTATTCCATTTATTAGCAAGCTCACATTCGGAAAGTGCATCCGATAGTCTAATGTAAGTTTTGGTAATTGTTTTACTCATCCATTTCTCAAGTATCTCTTGTTTTTTTGTATTAATTGAATACTCTTTGATTTTTGAAAAATCATCTACTAGATTCGCTTTATGGGTCTCTACCCTTTTATTTAATCTTAAAATACGATACGCCTTATTCTCATCTTGCGTTTGTATTAATGATGGAGCTGAAACCTCACCCTCTGCCAAACTCTCAACCACTAAGCGTAAGGCAGGTGTCATATCATCAAGTATATGCAAAGTTGACATAGTATTTGGATTCAATAACAAGCCTCCATTATTTTTATTTTCATCATCAGAATACTTACTTACTGCCTCGTCAAAAGTAAGCGCCCCTGCACTTGTTTGATTTGCAATGCTATCCATTTTTAATTTGGCAGCATGTAATTCGGTAGCATTTACTTTTGTTTTGATAAGGATATGTCTCGCATTTATTTGCTCTCCTCTCCTTTCAATAAGCTGTACAATATGATATCCAAATTGAGATTCTATCACTTCAGAAATTTCACCTTTTTTTAAGCGAAATGCTGCTCTTTCAAACTCAGGAACTAAATCACCTCTATTTACAAAACCAAGCTCACCCCCTTTGCTTGCTGAACCTGGATCGTCAGAATACAACGTAGCCAACATTTTAAAATCTTCACCATTATACACTCTTTCTCTAAAACTATTTAGCTTAGCTCTTATTTTATCTTTCTGCTCATTTGTTATATTAGGCTTTATT
>JACNFT010000110.1 GCA_014384505.1 Cryomorphaceae bacterium
CAGCAGGATAGATTCTTCTATTTGCAATTTTTCTATCTAATTGCAGCTCCATATTCCCAGTACCTTTAAATTCCTCAAAAATTACTTCATCCATTTTACTTCCTGTTTCCGTAAGAGCAGTCGCTAAAATTGTTAACGATCCTCCTTTTTCAATTTTACGAGCTGCACCAAAGAAACGCTTTGGTTTGTGAAGAGCATTTGCATCTACACCACCACTCAATATTTTACCTGAAGCAGGTTGTACTGTATTATAAGCTCTTGCCAAACGCGTTATTGAATCTAACAAGATAACAACATCATGTCCGCATTCTACCATTCTTTTGGCTTTCTCTAATACAATATCAGCTACCTTTACGTGTCTACTTGCTGGTTCGTCAAATGTAGAAGCAATTACTTCAGCATTTACGCTTCTTTCCATATCCGTAACCTCCTCAGGACGCTCATCAATCAATAATATAATCATATAAACCTCAGGATGATTATCAGCAATTGCATTCGCAATATCTTTTAATAATACTGTTTTACCTGTTTTCGGTTGCGCTACAATTAAACCTCTTTGACCTTTTCCTATTGGTGTAAAGATGTCTAACATTCTAATGGAAACATTGTTGTGTCCTTTTCCTAAAAGGTTGAACTTTTCGTAAGGAAAAAGCGGAGTTAAATGGTGGAAAGGAATTCTGTCTCTAACAATACCTGGGTCGCGCCCATTAATACTTTCAACTTGTATTAAAGGAAAATATTTTTCACCAGTTTTTGGTGGGCGAACTGTTCCTTTAATTGTGTCACCCGTTTTTAAACCAAATAATTTAATTTGTGAATGCGAAACATACACATCATCAGGTGATGACAAGTAGTGGTAATCGCTTGAACGCATAAAACCATATCCATCAGCCATAATTTCAATCACCCCTTCGGTATTAATTATACCGTCAAAGTTATAATCGTATTTTGATGGAGGAGTGTTGCTGTTTGCTAGGTTTTTATTGTTGTTATGTTTTGGATGTGAATTTCCTTGCTCATTTTCTTTTTTTGGATGATTGTGAACAGGTTTCTTTGGTGCATTTTGATCCTCATTATTTTTCTGATGGTTGTGAATAGGCTTTTTAGGTCCGTTTTGCTCATCATCTTTCTTTGTATGATTATGGACTGGCTTATTAGATGCATTTCTTTCCTCATTATTTTTCTGATGGTTATGAACCGGCTTTTTAGGCGCATTTTTCTGTTCATTTCCTTTAGAAATAGGCTGAGCTTTTTTTGTTTCTAGAGCTTGCTTTTCGTTTGGCTGTGGAACTTTAGTTTTTAGCTCAGTAAGTTCAGATTTTTTAGGTCCTTTTTGTTCTGGCGTATTTGTTCTGGTTCTTTGTTTTTTCTCAACTACTGTTCCAGGTTTCGGTTGTGCATTTTCTGCCTGATGATCTAAAATGGCATAAGCCAAGTCTTCTTTCTTTAATTTCTCAAATTTTTTGAGGTTTAATTCTGTTGCAATTGCTTTTAAATCAGCAACTTTTTTTGCGTTTAATTCTTCTAATTTGTACATAAATATTTTTTAATATAATAATCTTTAAATTGGTTATAGCTGTAAATTTTAAAGATGTGTTTTAAGGGGGTCTTTCTTAGATAAGTTATGCAATGATACAAATTTTTTAAGAATTGCACAAATTCTACAATTTTAATTAGTTTTGTAGAAAATATTTACAACTATGATTCAAAGAGTCCAATCCCTTTTCTTTTTCTTTTCAGCTATTTGTTCAATTACTATTGTGTATACATTCCCTGTGTTACAAAATGAAACGACAAGCTACTTGTTAAAGGAGCATTTTGCTGATGCACGCTTGTTTGTATTCTTGTCAGCTGCTTTATCCCTTTTTGCGATATTTCAGTTCAAAAAAAGAAAAGTACAACAACTAATTGCTTCTATTGCTCGCTTAATGATAACTATAGCTTTTTTCTTAATTGTATTTTTGCACAGAAATGAAGAGGTGTTTGGTATTGGAATTATACTCTTAATTGTACCGTTTATATCTTTAATTGCTGCTAATTTTTTTATTAAGAAAGATGAAAAATTAGTAAAGTCAGCAGACAGAATTCGTTAAAATTTAGAGTTGTATTTTACTTCTAGGAAACTCAACTACTCGTAAATCTTTTATTTCCTTTCCATCTATACTAAAGCAAAGTATCGTTTTTACTGTATGTATTCCAAAATCACCAATTGCTCCAGGGTTCATATGTAGTAATTTGTGTTTTTTATCGTACATTACTTTCAAGATATGTGAATGTCCACAAATAAATAAATCAGGATTGGCTTGTTCAATTATAGGTAGTATTTTTTTATCATACCTTCCTGGATAGCCGCCAATATGCGTCATCATTACATTTACCTTTTCACATTTAAAATAGAGGTTTGCCTTAAATTCTGTTCTAGTAGTGTTATCATCAATATTTCCATACACAACTCGAATTGGGGCAAATGTTTTTAAGGTGTCAGTAACGGAAAGTGAGCCAATATCTCCAGCATGCCATATCTCATCAGCTTTATCAAAATGCGGAAAAAATCGCTCATCCAATGTATGGTGAGTGTCAGAGAGCAGTACTATGTTTTTCATCTATTTTATAAGATTAACAATTCCTGTATAGATAAAGGGTTTATTTTTAAAGTCATTAACTAAAATAGAATAGGAATATAAACCATGTTGTACTGCATTTTCATTGATATTCCCATCCCATGTCCCATCATCTTCATTATAAATAATTTCTCCCCACCTATTATATATTTTCATGTTATAACTATTTCCTCCAATAATTGATGGGTAGAAATAATCATTATCACCATCATTATTTGGCGTAAAGGCATCTGGAATAAAAGTTAAATAAATAGGATTTATAGTAAGGTCTTTAATTACAGAATCCGTACATGCATACATATTTGTAATGTAATATTTAATAGTATAAGTGCCTGTGTCAGCATAGGTATGCCAAAAATTCATTTCATCATTAATAATTGTGCCATCCCCTAAATTCCATTCTGAATAAAGAACTATTTCATTACTATTATCTCTAAAGAAAATATTAGGATTGTCAATGTCTGTTGGTTGAGGACTAAAAAGCATTCCAGCTTTAGGCGATTCCATTATACTAACTACTTCATTGATTTGGTTTGTGCAGGAAGTTATTGGGTCTGTATAAGAATATCCAACATTATACATCCCAGTGCCTAAATTTTCAACATCTAGATAATCAGTTAGTTCATTGTTAATTGAGTAAAAACCGCCATTTGGAGTTGCATTATTAAGTGTAAATGAAGGACTTCCCTCACAAATATCTTGTTGATTAATAGCTAATTGAGGAGGTTGCTTTACCTGAATATGAACATTGTCATTATAGATTCCCGGACATCCGTCATTGTCTTCCAGAGAAACTATATAAACATTTCCACTATAATTAGGAGTAAGAGTGATGGGTACGCCTTCAGGAATTAAGAATCCGTTTGTGTCAATTACAAATGATTTTAGAATAGAATCTTGTAATGTAATTGTATAAGTATTGTAATCAGAATTAGAAATATTTATTGAAAGTGTCGATTCATCATACCTACAAATAGGGCTAGTAGCTATAAAATTTAGAGATATTCCATCATTTGAGTCTATATTCCAAGCACATGTTGTCGTATTGAATAGGCCTAAAGTTTCATAACAGTCAAGTATTGGTGGAATTGGCTGTGATTCAGTATTATTCCATACACAAGTAGTTGTATTGAAAACAAAGTTATCCCAACAGTTTACTACAGGAGGTTGCGGATTTTGAGTTCCGGTATTATCCCATACACAAGTAGTTGTATTGAAAACAAAGTTATCCCAACAGTTTACTACAGGA
>JACNFT010000011.1 GCA_014384505.1 Cryomorphaceae bacterium
CAATGAGTTTATTAAAGTTGGAATCAGTAAATATTATGTTTATTGGGCTTGGTAGTTCTAATAAATAAGATATTTTTTTCTTATTTTTTTAAACTCCTCTAAGCCTTCTTGCCAACTGGCTTTAATTTCTCTGGCTGTCTTTCCTGCAATTATTTGTTTTTTTAATTTATCAGTTCCTGCTAATGTATTAAAGAAGTTATTGAAGAATTCTTCTTTTTCAGAACATTGCTTATACGCCTCAATAATCCAATTTAAGTTAATAGTCGTTAAATAGTTATCTTGAAAGCGTAAATCTGTACCAAAACACTCTATATCTTCATGTTTCGGGTATTTGCTTCCTTCTCCACTTTTAGGCATAAAGGAATAATTGCTTTTCAAATAAGGTGCTCCAAAATGTTGGAAAGGATAATCAGTTCCTCTACCAATACTTATTGTTGTTCCTTCAAACAAACAAAGACTTGGGTATAAATTTACAGCTTTAGCATTTGGTAAATTAGGTGAGGGTTTTATCGGTAAGTTATAATTTGTATTATGTGTGTAATTTCCCATTTCGATCACAATTAATTCACATTTAGTTGCAATCCAATTCTCTCCATTTATCATTTTAGCATATTCTCCAATAGTCATTCCATGTGCAATAGGTATTGGGTGCATACCTACAAAAGATTGAAAAGCAGTGTCTAAAATAGGACCATCAATATAATGTCTGTTTGGGTTGGGTCTGTCTAATACAATTACTTTTATATTGTTTTCTGCTGCTGCTTCCATTACATAATGTAAGGTAGAAATATAAGTATAGAATCTGACTCCTACATCCTGTATGTCAAAAACTAGAATATCAATTCCTTGTAATTGCTCAGCTTTTGGTTTTTTATTATTTCCATAAAGGGAAATGATAGGAATTCCTGTTTTTACATCAATTCCATCTTCAATTATTGCTCCTGCATCTGCTTTTCCTCTAAAGCCATGTTCAGGTGAAAATACCTTTACTACATCAATTCCTAAGCTAAGTAAGCTATCTACCAAATGCGTGTTAGCAATCATTGAGGTTTGATTTCCTACAACACATACTTTTTTATTTTCTAAATGATGCAAGTAAACATCAGTTCGTTCGGCTGCTAAAACTAATTTTTGGGATTGTGCACTAAAAGTGAACAGGCATAAACTAATGCAAATTATTTGTTTTATTTTCGCAATCATAATGAATGTTGAATATTTTATAGCCAAACGCTTATTTACTGCAAAGGAAGAAAATAAATCCTACACTAAACCAATTTTGCGTATCGCAATTTTAGCGATTGCACTTTCTGTAGCGGTGATGTTACTTTCAGTAATGGTGGTTACGGGTTTTAAAAATGATATTTCTGATAAAATTATTGGTTTTGGTTCTCATATTACTATCTCCTCTTTTTCTGATAATCAATCCTACGAAACTGAGCCAATTCAAATTTCGGATAGTCTCTATACATCAATATTGGAAAATCCTGAGGTAAAGCACATTAGTACTTTTGCGACTAAAGCAGGAATAATTAAAACAAATGATGAGATTTTAGGTGTAGTTTTAAAAGGAGTTTCATCAGATTATGATTGGACGTTTTTTAATAACAATTTGGTTGCAGGAAAATGTTTTAATGTGAATGATAGCGTAAAAACGAACCAAGTTCTTATTTCTGAAAATTCTTCCAAAACCTTACAATTAGGGGTGGGAGATGACTTAATTATGTATTTTGTTCAGAACCCACCAAGAGTAAGAAAATTTAAAATATCAGGAATTTACAATACTGCATTAACGGATTTTGATAAGCTATTTGTAATGGGTGATATTAAACATATACAATCCTTAAATTCTTGGGAAAATAAGCAAGTAGGAGGAGTCGAAATTGTTTTAAATAATTTTAATAATTTGGAACTGGTTACAGAAGCAGTATACGAAAAAATTCCTTATAATCTGAATGCTCAAAGCATAAAAGATAAAACACCACAAATTTTTGATTGGTTGGATTTGCAAGATATAAATGTGCGTGTTATTTTAATATTGATGCTGATAGTAGGTGGTATAAATATGATAACAGCATTATTAATTCTGATATTGGAGCGAACAAAAATGATAGGTATATTAAAAGCATTAGGAGCGAATAATTGGAGCGTACGTAGGGTGTTTTTATATTCAGCTGTGCATTTAATTTTGAAAGGATTGTTTTGGGGAAATTGTATTGCTTTAGGTTTCGCTTTTTTGCAAAAACAATTTTCAATTATTAGTTTGGATCCAAATATTTATTACATGAATACTATACCTATTAATTTTGATTTTACAGCTATTCTATTATTGAATATTGGAACTATTATTGTTTGTTACTTAATTCTAATTATACCATCAATCATCATTACTAAAATCACGCCTGTAAAAGCAATTCGCTTTGCCTAATTTTAATAATTTTGCACTACAAAATTTATAAATGAAATATTACAATAACATATTAGAAACTATTGGAAATACTCCACTAGTAAAGTTAAATAAAGTAGTAGAAACTGATGCTTTAGTTTTAGCAAAGGTAGAGACCTTTAATCCAGGAAACTCTATTAAAGACAGAATGGCACTTAAAATGATTGAAGATGCTGAATTGGATGGAAGATTAAAGCCTGGAGGAACGATTATTGAAGGTACTTCTGGTAACACAGGAATGGGATTGGCATTAGCTGCCATCCAAAAGGGATATAAATGCATTTTTGTATTGGCGGATAAGCAATCCAAAGAGAAAATGGATATTTTACGTGCTGTAGGAGCTGAGGTAGTAGTTTGCCCAACTAATGTACCACCAGAAAGTAAGTTATCTTATTATTCGGTAGCAAAACGATTAACTGAAGAAACGCCAAATTCATGGTATGTGAATCAGTATGATAACCCTTCGAATACTCAGGCTCATTACGAAAGTACTGGACCTGAAATTTGGGAACAAACAGAAGGAAAAATCACTCATTTAGTTGTGGGTGTAGGTACAGGAGGTACAATTTCTGGTTCTGCAAAATATTTAAAGGAACAAAACCCTAACATTAAAATTTGGGGTATTGATACTTATGGATCAGTATTTAAGAAATACCATGAAACAGGGGAATTTGATGAAAAAGAAATTTATAGTTATATAACTGAAGGAATAGGAGAGGATATTTTACCTGAAAATGTGAATTTTGAAATCATAGATCATTTCGAAAAAGTAACGGATAAGGATGGTGCTGTTATGACGAGAAGGATAGCGCGTGAGGAAGGCATTTTCGTAGGATATTCTGCAGGTAGTGCGATAGCAGGTATTAACCAAATGAAAGATAAATTATGTAAGAATGATGTAGTTGTGGTTATCTTTCATGATCATGGTACTCGTTATGTTGGCAAGCTATTTAATGATGAGTGGATGAAGGAAATGAAATTTATCTAGTAAACTAAAACTTACTAACATCTTAAAAAGTCAACTCAATTCTAATTGGTTGACTTTTTTGTTTTCCTAAATTTACAATTATTATTTTAAAGCAGTAAAACGACTCTATGTATCTTATATTTGACACTGAAACCACAGGATTACCACAAAACTGGAAAGCTCCATTAACTGATTTTAGCAATTGGCCAAGGTGTGTGCAGTTAGCATGGCAGTTGCATGATGTGGATGGTAAATTATTGGAAGTTAAAAACTATATCATTAAGCCTGAAGGTTATGATATTCCTTTTAAT
>JACNFT010000084.1 GCA_014384505.1 Cryomorphaceae bacterium
TATAATCCCTCAATTGTATGGTACAAAAGTATGTGTAGGCTTTGGTAATGCTTGGACATCTAAGTCAAGTATTGGGCAGAACAGTAATCGCTCGATAATACTATGTTATGGTATTATTGCAAATCGTTTTGCAGATAAATATTATCTTCCGTATTATACTGATCCAGACGCTCCACATCTTGCTTTAGTTGTGTATCCTTATCAAGTAAAAAATAGTAAAAATACTATGCATTTGTATGGAAAGAAAATAAGTTCTTCTCATATTTTTATGGGAAATTTGGATTATGACAGGAGAACGTCTTTGTTTTGGGGTGAAAACCCAGCATTACCTGCTGAAGAAAATTATAGAAACCGCTTTGCGTACACAAAACTTTCTTTTTCTGCTGTTTCAAAAGAATTGGCAGCTGATAAATTAAAGCACCATACCACTTTTTTTGTTTCTGATTTGAATGAACTTTCTGAAAATCAAATCCATTTGAGTACGAACTTAAGTAAAACGATAAAGGATTTGCCTATTGCGTTGGAAATTGAGTTGAACGATTATCTGAATTATAATAATCCAGATACAAGGTTTGAAAGTACAAATGTGCAATCATTTCATTTTTCACCCTCTACTTCACTTACTAAGTATGGGATTGATTTTGATTTTGGGGTGGAGTTTCGCTATTTATCGGACGATACACCCTTTGAAATTTTTCCGCAAATTAGAGCAACTAAGGAACTAGTGAAAGATGTTTTGTTGGTCCATGGTGGTTTGCGTCATAGCGATCAAAGACATACTCTTAAATCGCTTTCTGATGAGAATCCTTATATACATTCCTATGGAACAAACCAAACTATTTTGTCTGGAAATGATACTTTACAAAATTTAAAAATAACTGATACTGATGAATTGTATGTAGCTATGCGCAATGTATTAGGGAAGGGTGAGGTGTTTGAAGGAAGTGTTGCTTATGGTATGGTTGGTAATTTTGCCCATTTTGTTAGAGATTATAATTTGAATTACAATCGTTTTCTGGTGGACTATATTGATGTAAAGCAGCTGCATGTGAATGCTAATTACGATAGAAAAATAAATAATATTATCAGTTTAAATGCAAATGCCGATTATTACAATTGGGATAAGGAAGTTTATCATAAACCTAATTTCACTTGTGATATTAGTACTCCTATTAATTTGAGAAATAAAATAAAAGTTATTCCATCATTAAGTTATATTGGTAAAAGAAAAACAAATAGTTCTTTTGATTCAGAACCAGTATTTTTGCCAATGATAGTTGAAGAGCTTCCCTCACAATTTCATATGAATTTAGGAGTGTACTACAATTACACGCAAAATATTTCAGCTTACTTACAATTGAATAACCTTAGCAATTCCAAACAAGATGTGTGGACTGGTTATCGTGAAGTTGGTTTTAATGGTCTTTTTGGGCTGAATTATTCTTTCTAAATTTATTAACATTTGTTGAAAAATTCCTTTTAATTTTCATGCTTTTTTTCCTACTTTAACTCATTCAATAAGTGTATATTTGTGTGATTAAAAAAAACGAGAAAATAATTCAATTTTATGAGTGAAGAAAATAAAAATCAAGAATATAGTGCTAGTAATATTCAAGTACTTGAAGGTTTAGAGGCAGTACGTAAAAGGCCAGCCATGTATATTGGTGATATTGGGATGAAAGGATTACACCATTTAGTGTATGAAGTGGTGGATAATTCAATTGATGAGGCACTTGCTGGACATTGTTCTCATATCAACTGTTTTATTAATGAAGATAACTCAATTACAGTAACTGATAATGGTAGAGGGATTCCTACAGATATGCACGAAAAGGAAGGTCGTTCAGCTTTAGAAGTAGTTATGACGGTTCTGCATGCTGGGGGTAAATTTGATAAAGGTTCTTATAAGGTTTCTGGTGGTCTTCATGGAGTTGGAGTTTCTTGTGTAAATGCACTTTCTTCCGATTTAAGAGTTGAGGTACACAGAGAAGGGAAAGTATTTGAACAAGAATACAAAATTGGTGCACCTCAGTATGATGTGCGTGAAATAGGAACAACTGATAAAACAGGAACTTTTGTTACTTTCTTGCCAGATGCTTCAATTTTTGAAGAAACTGTTTATCATTTTGACATTATAGTGGCTCGTTTAAGAGAGTTAGCTTTTTTGAATAAAGGGATTAACCTTTCTATTACGGACAAAAGAAGAAAAGATGATGATGGAGAGTTTGTAAAAGAAGAGTTTTATTCCGAAGGAGGATTGAAAGAATTTGTTTCTTTCTTGGATGAAACTAGAGATTCTATTTTAGAAGATGTCATTTATATTGATGGTGAGAAAGATGGTGTGCCAGTTGAGGTTGCTATGGTGTATAATACTTCTTACACTGAGAATGTGCATTCCTATGTGAATAATATCAATACAATTGAAGGTGGTACTCATCTTTCAGGCTTTAGAAGAGGATTGACTAGGACACTTAAAAAATATGCTGATGAGTCAGGATTATTAAAGAAAGTGAAATTTGAAATATCTGGGGATGACTTTAGAGAGGGTTTGACTGCAGTAATTTCTGTAAAGGTTATGGAGCCTCAGTTTGAAGGGCAAACAAAAACAAAATTAGGAAACAAGGAGGTTACTACAGCAGTTTCTCAATCAGTAAGTGATATGCTTACTTTCTATTTAGAGGAAAATCCTGAGCAAGCAAAAAGAATTGTGCTAAAAGTAATTTTGGCTGCTACAGCTCGTAATGCAGCTACTAAGGCAAGAGAAATGGTGCAGAGAAAGAGTGTGCTTGTAGGTTCTGGCCTTCCTGGTAAGCTGTCTGATTGTTCTGAAAAAGACCCTTCTAAATGTGAAATTTATTTAGTAGAGGGGGATTCGGCTGGAGGTACGGCAAAGCAAGGTAGAGATAGACATTTTCAAGCAATTTTACCTTTAAGAGGGAAAATATTGAATGTTGAAAAAGCTATGCCGCATAAGGTATTTGAAAATGAGGAAATCAAAAATATGTTTAAGGCTCTTGGTGTTTCTATTGGCACTTTGGATGATGAAAGAGAGTTGAATATTGATAAATTAAGATACAATAAAGTAGTAGTTATGACGGATGCGGATATTGACGGTTCTCACATTGCTACTTTATTATTGACTTTCTTCTTCCGTTACTTAAAGCCACTTATTGAGCAAGGATATGTTTATATTGCAACTCCTCCTTTATATTTATTAAAAAAAGGTAAAGATCATAGATATTGTTGGGATGAATCACAAAGAGAGTTGATGATTAAGGAAATGAAAGGAGGAAAAGATGTGAATGTAATTATTCAAAGGTATAAAGGTTTAGGGGAAATGAATGCTTCACAACTTTGGGATACTACTTTGAATCCTGAATACAGAACACTTAAGAAAGTTACTATCGATAATGCCGCTGAAGCGGATAGAGTGTTCTCTATGTTGATGGGGGATGAAGTTCCGCCAAGGAGAGCTTTTATTGAAGCGAATGCTAAGTATGCAAATATTGACGCTTAAAAAAGATTAAAAAACAATAATAAAAAATAAAATAATGAAAGTTACAGTAGTAGGAGCAGGAGCAGTAGGGGCAAGTTGTGCTGAATATATCGCAATTAAAAACTTTGCTTCAGAGGTCGTATTAGTTGATATTAAAGAAAACTTTGCTGAAGGAAAGGCTATGGATTTAATGCAAACGGCATCATTGATGGGTTTTGATACTAAAATTACAGGCTCAACAAATGATTATTCTAAAACTGAAGGAAGTAATATTGCAATTATTACTTCAGGAATTCCAAGAAAACCTGGAATGACAAGAGAGGAGTTAATTGGAATTAATGCAGGTATTGTAAAATCTGTTTCTGAGCAATTGATTAAATACTCTCCTGATGTTATTTTAATTATTGTAAGTAATCCTATGGATACTATGACTTACTTAGTACATAAAGTAACTGGTTTGCCAAAAAACAGAATTATTGGTATGGGTGGTGCTTTAGATTCTGCACGATTCAAATATAGATTAGCTGAAGCTATGGTGTGTCCAAGTTCTGATATTGAAGGTATTGTAATTGGTGGGCATTCTGATAAAGGAATGGTTCCTTTAACTCGTTTGGCAACTAGAAATTCAGTAAGAGTTTCAGAGTTTTTACCTGCTGAAAGATTACAAAAAGTATTAGAAGATACTAAGGTAGGTGGAGCTACTCTAACTGGAATGTTAGGCACTTCAGCTTGGTATGCTCCAGGTGCTGCAGTAAGTAGTTTGGTACAAGCAATTGCTTGTGATCAGCAAAAAATGTTCCCATGTTCTGTATTATTAGAAGGTGAATTTGGTTTGAATGATTTATGCATTGGTGTGCCGGTTATCTTAGGTAAAAACGGAATTGAAAAAATAGTTGGAATTCAGTTGGATGATGAAGAATTAAGTCAGTTACAAGCATCAGCAAAAGGGGTGAAAGCAACAAATACCTTATTAGAAGATTTAAATTTATAATATTTACTAATTAGTGTTGCTGATTAAATAAAACTTTTTATTTTTGCAGCCCTAATTTAAGAAGATACAATTATGAGAAAAGAAATACACCCAGATAACTACAGATTTTGCATATTTAAAGATATGTCATCTGATTTTGCTATTTTAACAAAGTCATGTGTTGAAACTGAAGATACTATTAAGTGGGAAGATGGTAAAGAATATCCATTAGTAAAAATGGAGATTTCTTCTGCTTCTCATCCCTTTTATACCGGTAAAGCAAAGTTAATTGATACGGCTGGTAGAATTGATAAATTTAAAAACAAATACAAGAAATTCGCAAAATAATCGAATTTTAAGCTATAGTAAAAAGCCCGCACATTTGTGTGGGCTTTTTTTTTAACTTTGCTCTTATGAATTTAATTCTTTTTGACAACAATCGGGAAAACTATTATCCCCTTTCTTTTACGCGTCCTATTGCTGAATTTAGGATAGGAATTTTAACCATTAAGGAAAAATGGGAGAAATACTATAAATCAGTTTCTATAAAAACAGAAGATTATTTAGCTGTTAAATTTCCTATAAAACAAACAAAAGACAATCTTTGGGTATCGGCTAAAGTATTGCCAACTAAAACATTAATTACTGAACTAGAAAGTTTAAGAGTAGGTGAAGTTTTAGAAAAAAAAGGGAGTATTATTGCCTTTAGGTCTGCTGTCTTTGATCCTGATAAATTGAATAAGATTACGACTCATATTGAAGTTGATACAGTCGGAAATCTTTGGGATATTTTTAAAGATAATGATAGAGAGATTAAAAGAGATTTTTCTTTGTTGACTAAAGGAAGAAAATCTCAGTCTTTGACTGAAAATAATACTGGTTTAGGTAAAGATATTTTTATTGAAAAAGGAGCTAAAGTTTCTTGTAGTATATTGAATGCCGAAAGCGGACCTATATATATTGGTAAAAATGCTGAGGTAATGGAGGGTTCTATTATTAGAGGTCCGTTTGCAATGGGAGAAAGTGCTGTACTTAAAATGGGGGCTAAAATTTATGGTGCGACTACTTTAGGTCCTTATTGTAAAGTTGGAGGTGAAGTGAATAATTCAGTATTTTTTGGCTATTCGTCTAAAGCCCATGATGGTTTTTTAGGTAATTCTGTAATTGGTGAGTGGTGTAATTTAGGTGCGGATACCAATAACTCTAATTTAAAGAATAATTACGCTCAGGTGAAACTCTGGAATTATCAAACAGAACGTTTCAAAAACACAGAATTGCAATTTTGTGGTTTAATTATGGGTGATCATTCCAAATGTGGTATTAATACTATGTTTAATACTGGTACTATTGTTGGGGTAAGTGCTAATATTTTTGGCAGTGGATTTCCAAGAAATTTTATTCCTTCATTTAATTGGGGAGGAGCAGCAGGTTTTTCTGTTTACAAACTACCAAAAGCTTTTGAGGTAGCTGAAAAAGTTTTTGGAAGAAGAAAATTAAGCTTTGATAAAGTAGAACAAGATATTTTGACTCAGGTTTACAATATGACAAAGCGTTATAGGAACGAACTGTAACTGACAAAAAGACTAGATTTCAACAATGGCATGCTAATTGCATTTGTTACTAGTGAAAAATAATTATTATGAAAAATAAATATCATTTGGATAGCCTTGAGCTATCTGATTTAATAAATGAGGAAACAGAATTCTTGCCATTGATGTCTGATGAGGATGAGGATAAAATATCAAAAGAAGATACTCCTGATGTAATGTCAATTTTACCCTTAAGAAATACAGTATTATTTCCGGGAGTAATTATTCCGATTACTATAGGTAGGGATAGGTCAGTAAAATTAATAAAGGATGCTGAAAATGGAAAAAACTCTATTGGTGTAGTTTCTCAAAAGGAGTTTGATACTGAACTTCCTGAATTAAAAGATTTAAATGAAGTTGGGACGGTTGCTCAGATTTTAAAAATGTTAAAAATGCCTGATGGTAATATTACGGCAGTTATACAAGGTCGTAAACGTTTTAAAATTGAAGAAATGGTGCAGAATGATCCGTACTATAAAGCTAGAATTACGGATTTAAAGGAGATAAAGCCAGAAAAAAATGATCAAGAGTTTAGTGCATTAGTTTCTTCTGTAAAGGATTTGGCATTAAGAATTATTGATGAATCGCCAAACATTCCTGCTGAGGCAGCTATTGCTATTAAAAATATTAAAAACACTTCTTTTATTATCAATTTTGTAGCTTCTAATATGAGTATTAGTTTGTCTGAAAAACAAGCTTTGTTAGAAGAAGTTGATTTGAAAAAGCGAGCAATAAAAGTGTTGGAATTATTGACAAAGGAACAGCAACTTTTGGAAATGAAAAATAAAATTCAGTCTAAAGTACAAACGGATTTAGATAAGCAGCAGAGAGAATACTACTTGAATCAGCAAATGAAAGCTATTCAAGAAGAACTAGGAGGTAGCGGTTCGCAAAAGGAGATTGATGAAATGCGTAAGCAGGGTGATAAGAAAAAATGGAACAAGGAAATTGAAAATGCATTTGATAAGGAGTTAAGAAAATTGCAAAGAATGAATCCTTCCATGTCAGATTATGCTGTGCAAAGAAGTTATATAGAATTAATATTAGAATTGCCTTGGGAGGAATGCACTATTGATAGCTTTGATTTGAAAAAAGCAAGAGAGATTTTGGATAGAGATCATTTTGGATTAGAAAAAGTAAAAGAAAGAATCATTGAGCATTTGGCGGTATTGAAACTAAAAGGAGATATGAAGTCTCCAATTTTATGTTTGTATGGTCCTCCTGGTGTTGGGAAAACATCTTTAGGTAAGTCAATAGCTGAAGCTTTGGGTAGGAAATACGAAAGAGTTTCTTTAGGTGGTTTGAGAGATGAATCGGAAATAAGAGGGCATAGGAAAACCTATATTGGGGCAATGCCAGGTAGAATTATTAAATCTATTCAAAAAGCTAAATCATCTAATCCTGTTTTTGTATTGGATGAAATTGACAAGGTAACTAGAGATTCGCATGGCGATCCTTCTTCTGCATTGTTAGAAGTATTAGATCCTGAGCAAAATGAAGCTTTTCATGATAATTACTTAGAGTTAGATTATAATCTTTCCAAAGTAATGTTCGTGGCAACTGCTAATTCACTAGCTACTGTCCAACCAGCTTTAAGAGACAGAATGGAGATTATTGAAATTAACGGGTATACTATTGAAGAAAAGGTGCAGATAGCAAAAAAACACTTGTTACCAAAACAATTGAAATCTCATGGTTTAAAAAAGGAGGAATTTACGCTTTCGGATGCAATGCTAGAAAAAATTGTTGACCAATACACTAGAGAATCCGGAGTGAGAACGTTAGATAAAATGGTAAGCAAGATGATTCGTAATGTAGCAAAATCATTAGTTATGGAAGAATCTTTTGATTATTCTCCAGATTCTGATATAGTTGAAAAAGTATTGGGTGCACCTATATTTGATAGAGATCGATTCATAGATAATTCAGTTGCAGGTGTAGTTACAGGTTTAGCTTGGACTTCAGTTGGAGGTGATATATTATTTATTGAAAGTAGTTTAAGTAAAGGTAAAGGAAAATTATCTGTTACTGGAAACTTAGGTAAAGTGATGAAAGAGTCAGTAACTATTGCTATGGAATATTTGAAAGCTCATGCTGAATTATACGATTTATCAGCTGAAGTTTTTGAAAATTGGAATGTACATGTTCATGTACCCGAAGGAGCAACTCCTAAGGACGGTCCTTCAGCGGGAATTACTATGTTCACATCTTTAGTTTCTTCCTTTACTCAAAGAAAAGTAAAAGAGAAAATTGCTATGACAGGGGAACTAACTTTAAGAGGAAAGGTTTTGCCAGTTGGTGGAATTAAAGAAAAGATATTGGCCGCTAAGCGTTCTGGAATAAATGAAATTATTTTATCAAAGCAAAATAGAAAAGATATTTTAGATATAAATGAAAAGTATGTAAAGGGTATGACTTTCCATTATGTCAATACTTTGAAAGAAGTAACTGATATTGCTTTACTGAATGAGAAAATTGAGGAAGCTGTTACAATTAATTAGTATATTTGTAAATAATAAGTCCAAAGTTTAAGCGTTACCACATTAATTAAATGAAAATAAAAATAATTCTATTAGTGTTTTGTTTGCCTTTGAGTCTTTTGGCTCAAGTTGGTGGAATAACTGCTTTTTCATTTGTTGATGTAGAACTTTCGCCAAGAATTGAAGCTATGGGTGGGAGTGGAATTGCTATTGTTGATGGGGATGTTTCTTTAGGACAAACTACTCCTTCACTACTGAATGCTAAAATGCATAATTCTTTGGTATTTTCCTTTACTGATTATTTCTCGGATATCAATTTGATAGGTTTTTCTTACGCAAGAAAATGGAAAGAATTTGGTGTCTTTTCAATAGGACTTAAAGCAATAAATTATGGTGAATTTGAATATAATGATGCTGTTGGAAATAATTTAGGTTCTTTCTCTGCTCACGATCAGGTTATTACTTTTGGTTTGGGTAAGCGCTTGAATGAAAAATTCACATTGGGTGTAAATCTAAACATGCTAAATTCTCAGTACGAAACGTATAATGCTTTTGCACTTTCATCTAATGTATCGGTAACTTATTTTAATCCTGAAAAGGAATTTACTTCTACTTTACTTTTTAAAAACATGGGTAGACAGCTCATTGCATATGCTGATACTGAAGAATCACTTCCTTTTGATGTGCAGTTAGGAATGAGTAAGAAACTAAAACATCTACCTTTTCGATATTCACTTACTTTTCATCATCTGAATCAGTTTGATATAAAATCACCATATAAATTATTAAGTCAAACTAATATTGAATCAGGTGAGTTGGAAATAAAAGAGGAAACTGTTGCGAAAACAGCATTTCGTCATTTAATTATTGGAGCTGAATTAAACCCTTTTCGTAAAAGTCTTTTTATAAGAGGAGGCTTCAATTTTCAAAGAAGGTTTGATATGAGTCTTTCTACCTATCCTGCAATGGTTGGTTTTTCATGGGGTATAGGTTTTGAAGTTTTAAAATTCCGCTTGGATTACAGTAGAGCTGCTTATCATTTATCAGGAACACCAAATAATTTTAGTTTTGCTACAAATTTGAGTACTTTTGGGCTCTAATGAGTTTACCTTTTAATATAGCGATTGATGGTCATTCTTCCTGTGGGAAGAGTACTATTTCAAAAGCAGTGGCTAGCAAATATGGTATGCGTTATGTCGATACAGGAGCAATGTATCGTGCTGTGACCCTTTTTTGCATGGAAAATAATATGATTTCCAATAAAGAAGTTAAGCTGAATTTACTTCTTGCAGCATTAGATAATATTACAATAAATTTTGTTTTTAATGCTGAAACCAAACTTTCTGAAACGATTCTTAATGGAAAAAATATTGAGCAAATCATAAGAGGGTTTAAAGTTTCTGATAATGTGAGTGTTGTTGCTCAAATTCAGCAAGTGCGTGAAAAATTAATTACTTTGCAACAAGAAATTGGTAAGCAAGGGAATGTGGTGATGGACGGTAGAGATATTGGAACAAAGGTGTTTCCTGATGCAAAATTAAAATTGTTTGTAACGGCAGATGCAGTGATAAGAGCACAAAGAAGGTATGATGAATTGAAGAAAAAAGGAGAAAAGGTTACTTTTGAACAAGTGTTAGATAATCTTACTTTAAGAGATGAGCATGATACAAAGCGAAAAATAAATCCTTTAATTCAAGCGGATGATGCTATTTTGATTGATAATTCTAATATATCAATTGAGAAGCAAAATGCTTTGATTGATAATTTGATAACTAATATATTAGGTAAATAATGAAAATTACTATTGATAAATATTCAGGATTCTGTTTTGGAGTAGTATATGCTATTGAAATGGCAGAAAGTATTTTAGAAAAAGAAGATATTTTGTATTGTTTAGGCGATATTGTACATAACAATAAAGAAGTGGAACGCTTAACAGATATGGGATTAAAGATTATCAATAATGAAGATTTGAAAAAACTTTCGGATTGTAAAGTGCTTATTAGAGCTCATGGTGAGCCACCATCAACTTATAATATTGCGCTTGAAAACAATATTCAACTGTTAGACGCTTCTTGCCCTGTGGTGTTAAAATTACAACATCAAATTAAGGAAGGGTATGAGGATATTAAAAAGATTAATGGGCAGGTTATTATATATGGTAAAGAAGGGCATGCTGAGGTGACTGGCTTGTTAGGACAAACTAAAAATGATGCGATTATTGTAACTACTGTTGATGATTTAGATAAAGTAGATTTCTCCAAGTCAATTTATATTTATTCGCAAACAACAAAAAGTCCAAAAGCGTATAAGGAAATTAGTGATATAATAGCTGAAAGAGTTAAATTGGCAGATGGAGAAAATGTAAAATACATTGTGCATGACACATTGTGTAGGCAGGTTTCGGGACGTGAACCTCAGTTAAAGCATTTTTCAAAGGAAAATGACGTTATCATTTTTGTCAGTGGGCAAAAGAGTTCAAACGGTAAAATGTTGTATCAATCATGTAAAGAAGAGAATCCAAATTCATATTTTATATCAGATATAAATGAAATAAATAATGAATGGTTTTCTACTGCAAGTTCTGTTGGTATTTGTGGTGCAACTTCCACACCAAGATGGTTGATGGAGCAGGTGCAAAATGCTATTGAAAAGATAGCTTAATATTCTTGTTTGTTATTTCAGATTAAAATTGTATTTTTGCAGCCCTTTTCAGAATGTGTTGTAAGGTAGTGATAAGGAAAAATATAAAATTAATAGCTCTTAAAGTTTAATACATCTAAGCCTTACTTACTTTAAGATACAAATGTAAAATGACAAAAATGTCAGAAGAAAACAAAAAAGAAACTGCTTCAAAAGCAGTAGAAACTCCTAAAAATGAGGAGGTAGTGGCAGCAACTCCTGTTGTTGAAAAAACTCCGGTAATAAAGGAGGTTAAAGCTAAAAAAATTCCAAAAAAGAGAATTAAAAAAGAAGTAGAAGCGCTTGAAGTTGATGTGGTAGTAGAAAAAACTCCAGTTGTTGAAGAAACGACTACAGTAATTGAGGAAGTTAAAATTGAAGAAGCTCCAATAAAGAAAGTTGAAAAAGAAGAAGAATTCGATTGGGATAAAGCGGCTAAAAATGATATATACTCTAAGAAAGAAAGAAGTGATTTAGAGACTGAATATAGTGCTACCTTACCTGATGTTGTCGATAAGCAAGTTATTGACGGTACAGTTGTATTAGTTACTGATAGAGAGGTTGTTGTTGATATTAACTTTAAATCTGATGGAGTAATTAATTTTAATGAATTTAAGTATAATCTTGAATTAAAAGCTGGTGATACTGTTGAAGTATTAGTTGAAAAACAAGAAGATAAAAATGGTCAGTTAGTTTTATCTCACAGAAGAGCAAGAGTATTAAGAGCTTGGGAAAAAGTTAATGTTGCTCTTGAAACTGGAGAAGTTGTGAACGGTCAGATAATGAGTAGAACAAAAGGAGGAATGATTGTTGATGTATTTGGTATTGAGTGTTTCTTACCAGGTTCTCAAATTGATGTTAAGCCAATCCGTGATTATGACGAGTATGTTGGTAAAAAAATGGAATTCAAAGTTGTAAAAGTAAACGAGTCTTTCAGAAATGTTGTTGTATCTCACAAAGCTTTAATTGAAGCTGATTTAGCTGTTCAAACTAAAGAGATCATGTCTAAATTAGAAAAAGGACAAGTTCTTGAAGGTACTGTTAAAAATATTACTTCTTATGGTGTTTTTGTTGACTTAGGAGGAATTGATGGATTAATTCACATTACTGATTTATCTTGGGGAAGAATCTCTCATCCTGATGAGATAGTATCTTTAGATGAAATAATTAATGTTGTAATTCTTGACTATGATGAAGGTAAGAGTCGAATTCAGTTAGGATTAAAACAATTAGGGACTCATCCTTGGGAAAATTTAGATGAAAACTTAAAAATTGGTGATGATGTAGATGGTAAAGTTGTAGTGGTTGCTGATTATGGAGTGTTTGTTGAATTACAAGCAGGAATTGAAGCTTTATTACATGTGTCTGAAATGTCATGGTCAACTCACTTAAGAAGTGCAAATGATTTTTATAAGAAAGGTGATGCTGTTAAAGCACAAATCTTAACCTTAGATAAAGAGACAAGAAAAATGTCATTAGGTGTTAAACAAATGACTCCAGATCCTTGGGCGGATATTGCAGCTACATTCCCAGTAGGGTCTAAGCATAGTGTGAAAGTAAGAAACTTCACAAACTTTGGAATTTTTGTTGAATTAATTGAAGGTGTTGATGGTTTAGTACATATCTCTGACTTATCATGGACTAAGAAAATTAAGCATCCAGCTGAGTTCACTCAAGTTGATGCAATGTTAGATGTTGTTGTATTAGATATTGATAAAGCCAACAGAAAAATTAGTTTAGGACATAAGCAATTAGATGAAAATCCTTGGGATGAGTATGCTAAGCAGTTTAAAGAAGGAAAAGACTATGAAGGTACTGTAACAGAAGTATTTGATAAAGGTGCTGTAATTGCTTTGTCTGAAGAAGTTGAAGCTTTTGCTCCAAAAAGACATACTGATAAAGAAGATGGTTCATCAATTACAGTTGGAGAAAATTTATCTTTTAGAATTCTTGAATTTTCAAAAGAAAATAAAAAGATTTTAGTTTCTCATACTGCAATCTTTAAAGCAGAGCTTGAAGTAGAAAGAAAAAAATCTGCTTCATCAGCTAAGAAAGTGATGAAAAAGCTTGAGGATGATAAACAACATTCAACCTTAGGTGATTTAGATAGTTTGGCTGCTCTGAAGAAGAACTTAGATCAAGGTGAATAATTAATTTAAAGCCCCATTAATTTGGGGCTTTTTTTTTGCTATTTTTGTAGAGTAATGATTGAAGAAAGACAAATATTAAATCAAAAGGATATTCAAATTACAATTGAAAGATTGTGTCAGCAGTTAATTGAACATCATGGTGATTTTAAAAATACTGTTATTGTTGGTGTTCAACCAAGAGGCACATTCTTAAGTAATAGAATAATCGCCAAGTTAAAACAATTACTAAAAACTACTAATTTTGAGTCAGGAAGTTTAGATATCTCGTTCTATAGAGATGATTTAAGAAGGCGAGACGAACCAATTGTTCCTGAAGTTATGGATATGAACTTATCGCTTGAAGATAAAACTGTAATTTTAGTTGATGATGTATTATTTACCGGGAGGTCTATTCGTTCTGCAATTGATGCTCTAATGGCATTTGGTAGACCAAAGTCTGTTGAGCTCCTTACTTTAATTGATAGAAGATTTAGCAGAGACTTGCCTATTCAGCCTAATTATGTAGGAAGAACAATAGATGCAATAGGTTCCGAAAGAGTAATAGTGGAATGGAAAGAAGTAAATGGAAAGGATAGAGTATTAATGGTAAAATCAGATTAATGAGTAATTTATCAGTAGATCATTTATTAGGAATTAAATACCTTATAAAATCAGATATAGATTTGATTTTTAAAACAGCAGATAATTTCAAAAAGATTATTAATCAACCTATTAAGAAAGTACCTTCATTAAGAGATATTACGATTGCTAATCTTTTCTTTGAAAACTCTACTAGAACTAAACTTTCTTTCGAGTTAGCTGAAAAAAGACTTTCGGCAGATGTAATTAATTTTGCTTCAGCATCTTCATCAGTTACTAAAGGAGAAACATTATTGGATACTGTAAATAATATATTAGCTATGAAAGTTGATATTGTAGTAATGCGACATCCTAATCCTGGTGCTTCTGTTTTCCTATCCAGAAATATTGATGCAAAAATTGTAAATGCAGGAGACGGAACTCACGAGCATCCTACACAGGCTTTATTAGATGCCTATTCAATTCGAGAAAAATATGGTGAAGTTGTAGGTAAAAAAATAGTAATAGTTGGGGATATTTTGCACTCTAGAGTGGCGCTTTCAAATATATATTGCTTGCAGAAATTGGGTGCTGAAGTTAAAGTTTGCGGACCATCTTCTTTAATGCCTAAGCATCTTGATGCATTAGGAGTTACTCATTTTTCTGATTTAAAAGAGGCTTTAGAGTGGTGTGATGTAGCTAATGTTTTAAGAATACAGTTAGAAAGACAAGATGTAAGTTATTTTCCTTCCTTACGAGAATATGCTATGGTGTATGGTGTAAATAAGGAAGTACTAGATGGTTTAGGAAAAGAGATAACCATTATGCACCCGGGTCCTATAAATAGAGGTGTTGAATTAAGTTCAGATGTTGCTGATTCTAAACATGCTATTATACTTGATCAAGTAGAAAATGGAGTTGCTATAAGAATGGCAGTATTGTATTTGCTGGCAGGTAAAATTAAAAACTAAGATTTAAATGAATTTACAAGAAACAACACTAGTTTTTAAACTTGGAGAAGCAAATAATTTATCTGATTTAAAAATTACTTCTGAAATTAAACACTTTATTGCTGATTTGAGAGGGGTAAATCCTGAATTAGCTGAAAATATTAAAAATAAATTTATTATATTTGCAAATAGTATTTCAAAAATGAACGGTTCTTTTGTAATTGTATGCGAATTTTCTTTTGAGGAAGAGCTAACTATTGTTCCTACTCTACAAGAAGCTTACGATTATATTGAAATGGATGAAATGGAAAGACAATTAGAATTATAAACCAAAATTAATTAAATATGAAAAAAATCTTACTTACCCTTACATTAGCTTTTGCCTTTATTGGTGCAAATGCTCAATGTACACCTGATGCTCAATTTACTATTGCAGGTATTTATCCTGATAGTGCAACTGGCCTTTCACCTGCATATGTTGGTCAATTGTACAGTCAAAATATCACAATAATTACACCTAGTGATACTAGTGTGGTTCTTGCTGCTGGAACTCCAGCGATAAGCGTGACCATTGATAACATTGATCTAACCAATGTTACGGGTCTTCCTGCTACTTTTTCTTATTCATGTGACCCTCCTACCTGTTCTTTTTCTGGAGGAACTATTGCATGCGCTGAACTTTATTCAGCTTCCCCACTATCTTCTGAAATTGGATCACATCCAATAATATTTGAAACAACAACTTATGTTAGTAATGTTCCGTTTATCGGAACAACAACACAAGATGACGTGATTGATTATTATTATCTAAATATATCATCTACTACTAATACAATTAATAAATTTAATGATTTTACTTTTGAACTGAAAGATATATTCCCTAATCCTGTAAATAGTAATTCTAAGATTCAATTTATTTCAGGGAATTCAGCTGATGTAGTTTTTACAGTCTTTAATCATTTAGGTGAAAAGATAGAAGAAAAGCATATAGCTGCTAGTCGTGGGGTAAATGATATTGAAGTATCTGCTAATGATTATGCTAATGGTATGTATTTATACTCTATTAATAATGGAATGCAAATCGTATCTAAAAGAATGATTATTGCTAATTAATGTCATTTAAACTTACCATTTTAGGTTGTAACTCAGCTGTACCTACAATAGAAAGACATCCGACCGCTCAATTGCTAAATGCAAATGAGCGGTTTTTTTTAATTGATTGTGGAGAGGGAACGCAAGTTAGATTAAGAGAATATCAATTAAATTTTCAAAGAATAAATCATATTTTTATTAGTCACTTGCATGGCGATCATTATTTTGGTTTAATTGGTTTGATTAGTAGTATGCACCTATTGGGTAGAAATAAAGATTTACATATTTATGCGCATCAGGAGTTAAAAGCAATTATCGATTTGCAATTATCGGCTTCTAATACTGAACTTAATTATCCTTTATTTTTTCACCCTATTTCTGAAACTAATGAACAGGTTCTGTATGAAGATGAAAAAATAAGTATTAGTAATGTAATTCTTAATCACACTATTAACTGCTCTGGTTTTATCTTTAAAGAAAAAAAGAGTAAAAGAAAGATTATTAAAGAGAGAATTGAACAATATAACATTCCATTTGACAAATACAATGGAATAAAAGAAGGAGCGGATTGGATAGCCAATAGTGGTGAGATTATAAAAAATAATGAGATAACGGTTGAAAGTTCCCTAGCTCATTCTTATGCTTTTTGTACAGATACCATTTATAATGAGACTTTAATTGATAAAATTAGGGGAATTGATTTGCTCTATCATGAGGCTACTTTTAAAAAAGAATTGGCAGTTCGAGCAAATGAAACAGGACATTCAACAACTTATGAAGCAGCTACAATTGCTAAAAAATCAGCAGTTAAAAATTTATTGATTGGTCATTTTTCTCAAAGGTATAAAAACCTTGATGAGCTGCTTATTGAAGCTAAAGATACCTTTAAAAATACTCATTTAGCTGAATCGGGTTTAGTACTTGATTTTAATAAGCTTCCAAGTTAATTTATTTAGGTATATTTGCCTTTAATACTTCTGCAATATGAAAAGAATACTCTTTTTATTTTTCTTGGTTAATTCTTTATTTGTAAAATCTCAAACTATTCTTTCCGATAGTGTTTTGGGTGTAAACTGTTATCATGATGGCTCTATCTCCTTGTTAATGACAAATGTCAATAGCTTAACATTAAATTGGTTTTTTCAGGATAGTAATTTAGTTTGGATAAGTGCAGATACAATGTCTTCTGTTCAGTTTTTAAATTCTAATTTAGATACTTTATTGACCACGCAATGTGGTAGTTACAGGTTGGATTTTAATGGAATTAGTAGGTATTATTGGTTGCCTTGTCTCTTAGGGATTTCATCTTCTCATAATAATGTTAAATGTTTTGGAGATTCAACTGGAAGGCTAAAAAGAGTGGCGCATTCAGGTGCTCCTCCTTACAATTATGAGTGGTTTGTGAATGGAATTCCTTATTCCTCTGGACCTTCTGATACTATGTTTGATAACCTTTTGGTTGGTTCCTACAAAGTGATTGTTACTGATTCTATAGGTTGCTCTGACTCCATTTTGGCTAATGTTGTTTCTCCATCAGTATTAGTCATTGATACAATGTATAGTAGTGATATTAATTGTAGGGGAGTAAATACAGGAAGTATTTCTTATTCAGTTTCTGGAGGAAAAAGATATGTTGCTTCAGAATTTTATAATTATTATTTAATAGATGGTTTAGATACAGTTGCTAATGAAAGTTCGCTTTCCTTTTCATCAGTATTAAACCCTTATCAGGTGACTTTTGATAGTTTATTTGCAGGAGAGTATATTCTTTCTGTTGTAGATTCTTTTGGATGTGTATTAGACACACTATTTGAAATTAATGAACCTGTTCCATATGAAACCTATGGCTCTACAATAGGTGGTATGTTGATTTGTGAATCTGATAGCGGGTATTTTAAAATTGATAATGTTATAGGTGACAGTCTCTTAGGTAGTGATAATCTTGGTTTTGGTTTTTTATATTATTCAAATGATACTATCTATGTCCCCTCAGGAGAATATGATATCTATATTTATGATTCAATATATTCTTGTCTTGATACGGTTTTAATAACATGTAATGCTTTATATAAAATTGAAGTTTATAAATCCATTAATCATGTGGATTGTTTTGGAGATTCAACAGGGGATATAGTTATTGATTCAATTCGTAAAGGAAATGCTCCTTATGATATACAGTGGGGTAGTGTCAATAATTCTTCACTTTTTGCTGGTTCATATTCAGTTCATATTGTTGATTCTATAGGTTGCTTAAAAACTGAAGTATTTGTTATCTCTCAAGCAAATCAAATTAATCCAAATGAATTTTTATATCATCCTCTTTGTAATGGAGATGCTAATGGAAGTATTGCTATTAATTTGTCAGGAGGAACGGGTGGCTTAAGTTATTATTGGTTAAACGGTACGGGTACTGCGGATTCTTTATATGGTCTTTCTTCAGGAATTTATACTTTAGTTGTTTCTGACTCTTTATTATGTGTAGATTCTTTTGATTTTTTCTTATCTGAACCTGATTCATTAATTATTTCATTTTCCAATTTTCAAGACTCTTTAGCTTGTTCTGGGGAACTGACAGTTCTTAATCTTTTAATTTTTGGAGGTACAGCACCTTTCTCTGTATTATGGGATGATGGAGATACTAATCAACAAAGAATTGTTGGTGCAGGAAATTATTCTTGTACTGTAACGGATGCAAATGGATGTATTGCTGTAGACAGTTTTGTGATAATAGAACCTGAATTACTATCCATAAATTTAACATATTCAGAAATTACTTGTGATGAAGGAGCTTCAGCTTCAATTAGTATTAATGGAGGGGTTGAGCCAATAGATGTAATTTGGAATACTGGTGAAACTTTGATGTCAATTGATTCCTTATGGGGTACAATTTATTGGGTTGTTGTTACAGATTCTTGTGGAAATTCAGCTTCTGACACATTCGAACTTCTTCCTTATGTAATAGAAACATCTGTTTTGTATTATGACTCTATACATGTTGGGCAGGTTAATATTGATACTTGTTCTTCTACTTTAGGTAATTTTTCTTATCAATGGATTGATATATCAGGTGATGTAATAAGTAATAATGAATTTTCTTCTCATTTATGTGAAGGCACTTATTTTGTTACAACTGTTGATGAATCTACTAATTGTTCAGTAATTGACACCTTAATAGCAACTTTTGATTTACCGAATGGTATTGTAGATATAATAATAACAACAGTTTTTCCTGATTCAAATTTATGGGGAAACCCTCCGTATACTTATCTTTGGGAT
>JACNFT010000041.1 GCA_014384505.1 Cryomorphaceae bacterium
TTTATATACTATTAATTTTGTGCCATAATAAATATAAAAAATAAACAATGAAAAAAACAATTTTAGCACTAAGTGCTGCACTTTTAACAGTAATTTCTGTACATGCACAAGAAGGGAAAGCATCCGTAAAAGTATTTTCAAACTTTAACTATGATTTATCAGATGGAGATACTGAACATGCTTACAAAGCTTTTGAAATCAAAAGAGCTTACTTAGGATATGGGTATAATTTTGACGATAAATTATCAGCAAAAATTACTTTTGATGTTGGAGCTGGAAGTGATGCTGGAAGTGTATATACTGCTTACTTAAAAATTGCAGCTTTAACCTGGAAAACATCCGATAAGTTAACCCTTAACTTTGGCCAAGTAGGAACTAAGAACTTTAAGTTTCAAGAAAAAGTTTGGGGGAAAAGATACATTGCAAAATCAGCTCAAGACGAGCACAAATGGGCTAGTTCTGCAGATGCAGGGGTAACTGCTGATTACAAGGTAATCGACAAATTAAGCATTGACGCACAAGTATTGAATGGTGAAGGCTACAAAAAATCACAAGGAGAAAATGGTAAATTTAGAGGAGGATTAGGAATTACTTATGTAATGAATGATAGAATCGCTTTAAGAGTTCACAGAGATATTACACCAAGAAATACTTATGGAGAGAATGATGCTTCACAACATATTAATGTATTAGCTATTGCTTATACTGGCAGTAACTTTAACTTAGGAGTTGAAAAAGCTAAAATGGTAAATACAGGAAATGTATTAGACAATAAAAAAGACTTACTATCTGTTTTTGGGAATTATAATCTATCAGATAAATATGCTATTTTCGGAAGATATGATAACCTTACTTCAAAAGAAAATTTGAATATTGAAAATGATGGAAACTACACGGTATTTGGAATAGAAAGACAAATGACTAAAGGAGTTAAAGTAGCTATTAATGTACAGTCATGGACAAGTGCTGATGAAGGTACAGAAGTAGTAAGAACATTATACATGAACTTAGGATATACATTCTAAAAATAAATAACTGTTTAATAAAAAAGGCGACCCCATTCTGGAGTCGCCTTTTTTTATTGCTTTAATCTATTTTTAGCGAACAGTTACATTAATCGTTTTACTCATTTTTTCACCATAAGATTGGTGCACTCCATCAGCAAATTGTAGTGTTAAGGAATAATTTCCTGCTTCTAATTCTAATTGGTATTCAGTTTGTCCACCACCAAAATGTATGTGTTTCGCATCAGCAGGGACAATATCGCCATCAGCAATAAAATTGGAATTAATGATGATGTGATGATGTCCCATTAAATCATTTACCTTTCCTGCCGGCTCTACTCCCATACCTTCAACTCCCATTTCAACAAGAAAAGGAGAGGCTAATACAGCCCCCGTTTGGATGTTTTTAAAAAACACAGAAGGTTCTGTCACTACCTTTTCATTGGATTGAGTATTGGATTGACATGCGCTTATTATAATAGCAAAAAGCAAGATAAATAGTTTTGTACTTTTAAATGTTTTCATAAAATTATTTTAATGTAAAAATAGTATTTTTGAATTCTTAAGAGTACTATAATTTGGAAGCATTAATAAATAAAATTTTCAGCTGCAATAATCAGGCCACATTTGAAGCATTAGCATTGGAGTTATTCGATTATCAAATGGAGAATAACCCAATATACGCTCCATATGCAGCATTAATATTAAAAGGGAAAATACCCGCTAATATTTATGAGATTCCATTTTTACCAATAGAATTTTTTAAACAAGAACAAATTATCTGCCAAGGAAAAGGAGTAGAGGAGATTTTTCTAAGTAGCGGAACGACAGGTGAGCAAAGTAAACATCTAGTAGCTGATTTATCACTTTATAAAAAATCATATTTACGAGCATTCCAACAATTTTATGGAGACATAAATGATTACTGCATTTTAGCTTTACTCCCCTCATATCAAGAAAGAGAAGGTTCTTCACTTATTTATATGGTTGATGATTTAATTAAAAAATCAGGACATCCGAAAAGTGGATTTTATCTTAACAACCTGACTGAACTTTCTAACACAATAAAAGAACTCGAGAAGAAAGGACAAAAAACAATTTTGTTTGGGGTAACTTATGCCTTATTGGATTTAGCCGCACAACATCCTCATCACCTAAAGCATACCATTATTATGGAAACCGGTGGGATGAAAGGGAAAAGAAAGGAACTGCTAAAAGAAGAGATACACCAATTACTTAAAAAAGCATTTTTAACTGAAAATATACATTCGGAATATGGAATGACAGAATTATTATCGCAAAGCTACTCTAAAGGAAAAAATAATTTTAAGTCACCACCATGGATGAAGATACTCATCCGTGATGTGAATGATCCTTTATCTATTATCGGAAACAACAAAACTGGAGGCATAAATGTAATTGATTTGGCAAATATTTATTCTTGCCCATTTATAGCTACGCAGGATTTAGGAAAAACATTTGATAACGACTCGTTTTCGGTACTTGGAAGATTTGATAATTCAGATTTAAGAGGATGTAATTTACTTGTGCAATGATAATTAGGAAAGCAAATAACTATGATCTTGGGAATATAATGTTAATGTATAATTCCTGTGTTAACGGGATGCTTAAAAACGGGATAGATCAATGGGATTCAAGCTACCCGAATGTTGATGTAATTATAGCTGACTTGAAAGCAAGAACTTACTTTGTAGCAGAAGAAAATGGAGACATAATTGGAGGAATTAATATTGATGAAAATCAAGATAAAACCTATTTAACTATTGACTGGGTAGATAAAACAAATCAGTTTTTAGTTGTCCACAGGTTAGCGGTAGTTGAAGAAAAATGGGGAGATGGAATTGGGAAAGAACTAATGTTATTTGTGGAAGAGGTTGTTGTAGAAGAAGGATATCAATCCATACGATTGGACACCTATTCTGGAAATCCAAAAGCAATGGAGTTTTACAGAAGGATTGGGTATAGCGAACTCGGCACAATAGACTTAAAGCCCGAAAAAGACAAATATTATTGTTTTGAAAAAATTATAAAATGAGAAAATTAATTTATTTAATTATTATATTTTATTTTGCTTGCAATCAGCCAGCAGAAAATACCCAATCAACTCCTTATGTTATGGTTTTAGGAGTTGCGCAAGATGCAGGATATCCCCAAATGAATTGTAAGAAAGAGTGTTGTGCAGCAGCTTGGGAAAATCCTGAACTTAAAAGAACTACTTCTTGCTTAGCAATTGTAGATCCTATAAGCAAAGAGCAATGGATTATTGATGCCACACCAAATATCAAAGAGCAATTGCAACTCTTAAAGCAAAAAACAGGAACTGAAAAACTAGATGGCATTTTATTAACTCATGCCCACATGGGGCATTATACGGGCTTAATGCATTTTGGCAGGGAAGTAATGGGAACAAATGGAATTCCTGTTTTTGCAATGCCAAGAATGAAAACTTTTTTAGAGGAAAATGGACCATGGAGCCAATTGGTAAAATTAAAAAACATCAATATTAGAGGGATAAAATCAGATTATACTTTGAGTTTGAATGAAAGAATAAAAATAAAACCTTTTTTGGTTCCTCATAGAGATGAATTCTCAGAAACAGTTGGTTATGTGTAAACCTGTCATACCTTAGTGGAGACTTTTGTAAAATTATAACTATATAACTT
>JACNFT010000047.1 GCA_014384505.1 Cryomorphaceae bacterium
ATAATACTTACATCAGTTCCTGTTTTTATACAGTTTGCTTTTCCTATTTCGGTCGTAAAATAAGCATCTGAAACATTTCCACTTAAGCTTCTGTATAAAGCTTTATGCTCAAAATACATTACTGGGTTTGGGTCATTAATAGCCGCATTCAATAAACCTTTTGCATCCTCAGGAAAGGCAGGGTAAACTACTTTTAAACCAGGTGTATGAGTAAACCAAGCCTCATTAGATTGAGAATGAAATGGGCCAGCTCCTACTCCTGCCCCTGTAGGCATACGCACTACAACATCCACTTTTTCGCCCCATCTGTAATGAGTTTTTGCTAAGTTATTGATAATCGGATTAAAACCTGAAGTAACAAAATCAGCAAATTGCATTTCCATTACAGATTTGTATCCGTTAATAGACAATCCTAATGCAGCACTTACTATAGCTGATTCACAAATAGGTGTATTACGCACTCTATCTCTGCCAAATTCATTCATAAAACCATCCGTGATTTTAAATACGCCTCCATAATCAGCTATGTCTTGACCCATAAGAATCAAATTATCATGTTTTTGCATGGATTGTTTAAGTCCATCAGATATAGCATCAATTAATCGTTTATCAGTCTTATCATCAGAAGGCTGAATAATTTCAGGAATATAAGGAGCATAAATATCAGCCAATTCTTTTCAGGAGTTGATGCTATACTTGGCTCTGAATCAGCAGTAGCCCAAGCTGTATTTATTTCAGCTTTTATTTTTTTCTTTAATTCGTCTATTTCATCTTGAGAAATCAATTTTTCTATCAACAAAAAAGCTTCATAATTTTCAACAGGATCTTTTTTAGCCCACATTTCCATTAAGTCATTGGGTATATATTTTGTCCCAGAAGCTTCTTCATGTCCTCTCATTCTGAAACTCATACATTCGAGAATAACAGGCTTTGAATTTTTTGCAATCTGTTCTTTTATATCCTTAACAGCAGCATATACTTCTAGGATATTATTTCCATCAATCGTATAAGCATCCATTCCGTAACCAATTCCTTTATCTGCAAATTGCTTACATCTGAATTGTTCAGAGCTTGGAGTGGACAAGCCATATCCATTATTTTCAATTACAAATATCACTGGCAAATCCCAAACTGCCGCTACATTAAGTGCTTCATGAAAATCACCTTCACTTGCACCACCATCACCAGTGAAAACAGCAGTTGTTTTTTTATTATCTTTTAATTTATTAGCCAAAGCAATTCCATCAGCCACTCCTAATTGAGGTCCTAAATGAGATATCATTCCAATAATATTGTACTCCTGAGTCCCAAAATGAAAAGAACGATCCCGCCCTTTTGTAAAACCATTCGCTTTTCCTTGGAACTGTGAAAACAAACGATTTAAAGGCACATTTTTAGTAGTAAAAACACCTAAATTTCTATGCATTGGTAGTATATATTCATCCTGATTCAAGGCTGCCGCTACACCTACAGAAATAGCCTCTTGCCCTATTCCCGAAAACCATTTTGAAATTTTACCTTGTCGCAATAAAATTAACATCTTTTCCTCTACTAGTCTTGGTGTTAAAATAGACTTATATAAGTCCAATAACTCAACATCTGAAATTCCCTTTCTATTAAATTGCATCTTTGATTTTGTTTGGTGCCAAAACTACTTAATATTTTCTTTACTTTGTTGAAAATTGAAAAGATGAATTGGCAAGAAATAGCAATAGTAATTATATTAGGATTGGCATTATATTTTCTATATAAAAAATTCACGAAAAAGGATAACGATTGTAATAGCGGAAGTTGTTGTAGCAATTAATGAAATTCCTAATTACTTATTATAGGCGAATCCTTATATTGCTAGCTTTATATTCTACTAGCAGAATATATTTTTACCTTAACAATAAGGAAACTATTGATCTTCATTATTTTTTAGAATTTATAGCTGGTTTACGATTTGACATTTCAGCCTTAGTTTACATTAATATTCCACTATTTATTTTATTGTTTTTACCGCACAATTTAAGGGCGGGAAAAAACTATCACAAATTAACTAATTGGCTTTTTTATGTTGTAAATATTCCATTTTTATTAATAAATAATGTAGATATAGAATATATTAAATTTACACAGAAACGATCTACTGCAGATTTTTTTCAATTAATAAGTCTAGGTAATGATGCTAAAAATATTATTCCTCAATACCTAAAGGACTATTGGCCAATTACCTTATTTTCTATTGTTCAGGTTTACCTATTATTTAAAGTAAAAGAAATTCCTAATTATAGATTTTCATTAAACCTTAAAAGTATTAGTCAACAGCTTTTAGTTTTAGTTTTAGCAAGTGGATTATTTATAATTTCTGCTAGAGGTGGATTGCAATTAAAACCTATAAATACGATTAATGCTGGTGAACTTTGTGGTTCTCAAAATACAAGCTTGATTTTAAATACTCCATTTTGTATTTTACACTCCTTGGATGAAAAACCTTTAAGTACTTACAGTTATTTTAAAAAGCAAGAGCTAGAAAATATTTACTCCTCTGTTCACATACCAAAAAGCAAAGCTATTAATAAGAAAAATATTGTCATTCTTATTATGGAAAGTTATTCTAAAGAATTTGTAGGACACTACAATGAGGGCGAAAGTTATACTCCATTTTTAGATAGCCTTATGGAATATGGAATGGTATTTAATAATGCTTATGCTAATGGATTAAAATCCATAGAAGCACTACCAGCTATTACAGCTTCAATCCCTACTTTAATGGATAATCCATTTATCACTTCTAATTACGGACAAAACCAATTTGAAAGCTTAGCTTCCTTACTAAATATTGAAGGCTATAACACTTCTTTTTTTCATGGAGGACAAAGGGGAACAATGGGTTTTTATAGTTTTAGTCGTAAAGCAGGTTTTCAGGAATATCATGGCATGGAGGAGTACAATAATACAGCTGATTTTGATGGAAGTTGGGGAATATATGACATTCCTTTTATGCAGTATTTTGCTTCTGAATTAAATGTAAAAAAAGAACCTTTTTTTACTACTTTTTTTTCTTTAAGTTCTCACCCACCTTATGTGTTACCTAAGGATTATAAACATCAATTTGAAAAAATAGAAATAAGAGAAACCATAAAATACACTGATGATGCTTTGCAAAAGTTTTTTAAAAGCATACAAGATAAGAAATGGTTCAAGAATACACTATTTGTCATTACAGCTGACCATACTTCTGCAGTAAATTACAATAAGACCTATAAAAATAGAATAGGACGATATGCCATTCCTCTTCTATTTTTTAAAGGTGATGGTAGTATGGTGGGTGAAAATAATTCAATAGTACAGCAGATAGATATTATGCCAACCATCCTTGAAGAAATTGCGTACACAAAACCCTATTTAGCTTTTGGAAAATCATTATTTTCAGATGAAAGTTGGGCTATTAGTAAATTATATAGTAATTATCATTTTATTACAGATCAAGGAATAATTAATAATAAAGAAGAAAACTACCCAACTTTTAGTGACTGGGATTTGAAAGAAATTAGCAGTAAAGAAAACCCTAATACTAAGCTATTAAAAGCTATAAAACAAGATTATAATTCCAGAATGAAAAATAATAATTTGAAGTATGAAAATTAGATTTATTATTAACCCTATTTCTGGTAGAGGAAAGCAAAAAGGGAT
>JACNFT010000010.1 GCA_014384505.1 Cryomorphaceae bacterium
GATATTTAGATATGGAGCTTTTACGCTTCACAACTGCAGGAAGTGTAGATGATGGGAAAAGTACTTTGATTGGAAGATTACTTTACGATAGTAAGGCAATTTTTGAAGACCAATTAGAATTATTAGAAGAAACAAGTAAGCAAAGAGGAAAGGAAGGAATTAATTTAGCACTTTTAACGGATGGATTACGATCAGAAAGAGAGCAAGGAATTACCATTGATGTAGCCTACAGATACTTTGCTACTCCAAAAAGAAAATTCATTATTGCAGATACTCCAGGGCACATTCAATACACTAGAAATATGGTTACTGGGGCATCAACTGCAAACTTGGCAATACTATTAGTGGATGCAAGACATGGGGTAATTGAGCAAACTAAAAGACATGCGTTTATTGCATCTCTTTTGCAAATCCCTCACATTGCAGTTTGTATAAACAAAATGGATTTGGCAGACTATAAACAAGAAGCATTTGAAAAAATTAAAGCTGACTTTCAGGATTTTGCTTCTAAATTAGAAATTAAAGATGTTCGTTTTATTCCTATTTCAGCTTTAAATGGTGATAATGTAGTGGACCGTTCTACAAATATGAATTGGTATGAAGGATCTACTTTAATGCACCTTTTAGAAAACATTCATATTGGTTCCGACCAAAATCATTTAGATTGCAGATTCCCTGTGCAATTTGTAGTTCGCCCACAGTCTAAAGAATACCCTGATTACAGAGGGTATGCTGGCAGAGTTGAAGGGGGTGTTTTCAAACCTGGAGATGAGGTTACAGTACTTCCTTCAGGATTTACATCTAAAATTAAATCAATCGATACTTTTGATGGTGAAGTAGCTGAGGCTTTTTCTCCAATGTCAGTTTGCATGACTCTGGAAGATAATATTGATATCAGTAGAGGAGATATGTTGGTAAGAGAAAACAACAAACCAACAATAGAACAAGATGTTGATGTGATGATTTGCTGGATGAATGAAAAGAAAATAATTTCAAGAGGAAAATACACCATCAGACATACTTCTAAAACTGCAAGATGTATTATTAAAGAAATAAAGTATAAAATAGACATCAATACTTTACATAGAATGGAGGATGAAAAAGAAATTGGACTAAATGATATTGGTAGAATTACTATCCGTACTACTAAACCTTTATTCTTTGACAGCTATAGAAGAAATAGAAATACTGGAAGTATTATTTTGGTAGATGAAGCAACTAACGAAACAGTTGCTGCTGGAATGATAATCTAGTAAACTTAAATATTGAAGCAAACAACAATTTAATAAACTAAAAAAGCCGAGCAATTGCTCGGCTTTAATATTAAACTATTTAATTTAAAGTGAAATTTATGGGTATTGTAAACATAACTCTAACCGATTTCCCTCTTTGTTTTCCCGGCTTATATTTAGGCAATGACTTCACTACTCTAACCGCTTCAGCATCCAAATTTTTATCAACTCCTCTAACTATTTTTACGCTTGTAACAGAACCAGATTTATCTACAATAAAACTTACATATACCTTTCCTGTAATATTGTATTCTTTTGCAATAGCTGGATACTTTACATGTTTTTGAATATATTTCATTAATCCTAAATCCCCTCCAGGAAATATTGGCATATTTTCTACAACCATAAAGAACTCATCATCATCTTCCTCAATAATTTCAATTTCTTCATCTTCATCAGATTCTGTATCTTCAATCTCAATCTCATCCTCAATTTCCACATCATCTTCTACAATTTCAATTATCTCTGGCGGAGGAGGGGGAGGGGGAGGGGGTTTTATCTCTTGTTTAGTAATTGGAATAATTTCTTCTTCCAAATCATCAAGATTTAAAGCTCCTAAATTATAAGCGATTTTTTCATACGTTTTGTACTCGAAAGCACCAAGCACCACTAATAAAGCGATAACTAAACCTATTTGTAAAAACAAGCCTCTTTTCCTTTCTAAATTTACTTCTGGATTCTTTTTTGGTTCCATAATATATATTTTATCCTACTAATTCCTGATATTCTGAAGCATCAAGTAATTCATCTAATTCAGTAACATCTGAAATAGCAATTTTAATAACCCAACCTTCTCCATAAGGATCTGTATTAATTAATTCAGGGTCATCCTCTAACTTCTTATTAAACGATAAAACCTCTCCATTTATTGGCATAAACAAATCAGAAACTGTTTTAACAGCCTCTATTGATCCAAAAACCTCTTCTTTTTCAAGCTCTTCACCTTCCGTATCTACATCAACAAAAACGATATCTCCTAGCTCACCTTGAGCAAACTCTGTAATACCAATATAGGCATTACCTCCTTCAACTCTTAACCATTCATGGTCTTTACTATATTTTAATTCCTTTGGAAATTCCATTTAATTATTTTTTTCAAAAATACATTTTTTTGTTGGCAAACAAAATTATCCAGCCAATGTAAATCTCAAACTAAATCCTGCATTAGTAATTGCTCCTGGGAAAGTAGTTGAAATAAAAGGATTTGTAACTACTCTATCATAAAATAACTTAATATTTAGCCTTTGATTCATTACATAATCAGCTGAAAATTTAATGCTAATTATCTGCTGTCCCATAGTTAGTTGCTGCTGATCCTCAATCACTTTTCGAATAACTGTTTTATTATTTCGAATATTTAAGTCTAATTTCAAATCTAAATCACTTGACATTTTTTTTCCTCTACCAGCAGAAAAGAAATTAAATTCGACATCTTTAAATCTATACCCAAGTCCCACAATATACTCTTGTGATCCAGTTTCAGTAATTTGATTATTAGCTAAAGAAAGCGCTAAAACCCTACTTCTTTTTATCTCAACTTTTGTAAGTAAGCTATTTTTCCAAGTCATATCCACCTTAAATAACGGACTGAATTGTTCATTAATTGTTACTTGAGAAATTTCTTTCTGAACATGATAACTCATGTTATTAAAATTAATCTCATTTGTAAAGCCATCTTTATTTATATCCTTATAGTTCAAATTAGATTGATAAGAACTTACCGAATAAGTAGAATTATAAGCATGGCTTATACTAAATTGTTTAAAGTTCTTTTTAATGTATGGGATCTTTATAAAACCATCATATGTAACACGCCAATTTGGTAATGGAATTGCTGGGAAGGCAGTTAACTTTGAGTTAGAGGGATCTCTTCCACTGTAAGCCGCCAAAAATGCTGGAATCATTACTTCTTGTGAAGTTCCCCCATAACCACCAGTTAAGATAGTGTCATTATTTGCATATTCTGTTGGATATTTTGTAATAGGATCAGTCCCACCATTAAAATTAGGATTATTTTCCGCTAATTGTTGGGCAATTTGATTTCTATAATGCTTAAAATTTTTAAATGTGCGTGACTCATCATCATCATTATCAACTCTAAAAGCAGTCCAACAAGAAACAAACGAGATACTAAAACTACCTGATTCTGTAGGGCTAAAAGAGTTAAAATTATCAATATCATCATCCCATCTATAGTATTCTGTATAATTATTTGAAGTAGTTTTATTAGCTGTTAATTCAATTCTAAATTGTTTAATAGGCTCTATTGTACTTCTTAAGGTTAAATTAGTTGATGTATTTGCTTTATACATAGTATTTAAATCAGTACTATTTGTAATCCAACCTTTTTGACCTCCTA
>JACNFT010000086.1 GCA_014384505.1 Cryomorphaceae bacterium
AAGTTATATAGTTATAATTTTACAAAAGTCTCCACTAAGGTATGACAGGTTTACATTCATTAAACCAATTTGAAATCTTTCTGTATCCCAATCTTTTTCCGTGAAGTTCTTTAATGGTATCGTATAAATATTGTTGGTGTTCTGAATAGAAATAATTATTCAAATTTTTCTTCGTGATATTGATATCAAATAACAGATTAACTTTTCTTTTAGAATAATCTTCCCTCGATAACGATTTTGTTACGGTAGAGTAGTTATGAAGGGAAGACTTTTCTGATACCTATTCAACTCTAAATAAGTTCGTTTACTGAACTCATATTTCATCTTAATATATCCTAAATCCATTTTAAAGTTCCCCTCTTTTTGTTTTATAAATGCTTGGTATTTGCAGTTGTGCTATAAATTATATAGAATAAGTGATAAAATCAATAAAATATTAAATTGCAATAAAATTAATAAATTTCTATTACAATCTAGAATCTACTAACGTCTTATCAAATACTGATTTTGTGTCAAATACTACAATATTATCTCTATTTAATTCATCTATCTTAAGATGTAAGTATTCTTTATGTGCAACGGTTAGAATAATAGCTTGATATTGCTCAAGATTTAGAGTTTCTGTTAGCTCTATTCCGTACTCATTCATCACATCATTTTTATTTGCCCAAGGGTCATTCACATCTACCTTAACACCATAGGAAACAAGTTCTGTGTAAATATCAACTACTTTAGTATTTCGGATATCAGGACAATTTTCTTTAAAGGTAATCCCTAGTATCAATACATTTGAATTTTTAATGGGTATTCCTTTTCTAGTCATTATTTTAATAACCTTTGTAGCCACAAATATTCCCATTTCATCATTCACCTTTCTTCCAGAAAGAATAACTGACGGGTGATAGCCTAAAGATTCTGCTTTATGTGCTAAGTAATAAGGATCAACAGAAATACAATGACCCCCAACTAAACCAGGTTTGAATGGTAAGAAATTCCATTTAGTATTTGCTGCAGCCAACACATCATTAGTGTCAATATTCATGCGATCGAATATTAAGGCAAGTTCATTTACAAAAGATATATTTACATCTCTTTGTGCATTTTCAATAGCTTTAGAAGCTTCAGCTACCTTTATTGAAGGAGCTAAATGAGTGCCAGCTGTAATTATTGATTTATATAGTTCGTCTACTTTTCTTGCGATAGCAGGATTAGAGCCTGAAGTTACCTTTTTAATCGTAGAAATAGTATTTATTTTATCTCCGGGATTAATACGTTCAGGAGAATAACCGCAGAAAAAATCTTTATTGAATTTAAGTCCTGAATATCGCTCTAAAACAGGAACACAATCTTCTTCAGTACATCCAGGATAAACAGTAGATTCATAAATGACTATATCCTCTTTTTTTAAAACAGTAGCTATCATCTTAGATGCAGAAATCAAATAACTTAAATCAGGCTTTTTATGTTCATCTACTGGAGTTGGAACAGTAACGATATAAATAGTAGCTAATGCAATATCCTTTATATCAGAACTTGCTAATAAACCAATATTATTATTAGCTAATGATTTAGCATTTTCTACTAAAACGGCACTTAACTGCTCATTGGTTATCTCTAATGTTTTATCTATTCCTTTTCTTAATTCTACTACACGTTTAGAATTGATATCAAAGCCAATTACTTTATATTTTTTAGCAAATTCAACAGCCAAAGGCAATCCAACATAACCAAGACCGATAACGGCAATTTTATTTTTCATAACATTTAAAATTCATTTATTGCTCTTTGTATAAATTCATCTTCTGCACTTAGTACTGAATAGTAAATATCATTATCCCATAGGTTACGGCAGGTAGTTGCTTTTAATAGGTTACTAAAATATTTCAATTCAGTACTTCCTAATTTCAGCTTAAAGTTTTTATCTTTTTCGTTTACAAATTCTTTGTATTGCGCATAAATAATGGCTTTATCAATTTCGGTATGAGATTGGATGTTTTTCTTTTTCAATTGTTCACTTTGCTTTAGGCAAAACTCATTTAACCAACCTTTACTTATCATTTTGTTTATCTGCAAATAATTAACGGTACTGTCTCTTTCAATAATAATATCTGGGGTAATTCCACCACCACCATATACCGTCTTTCCATTTTTTGTAGTGTATATTAAGCTATCAGGTTGGCTTGTTTTAGCTTTTCGGGTGTATTGTTCCAAGTAATAATCCTTTTCATTCTTGCCATAATCTTTTTGTATGCACCTGCCAGATGGCGTATAATATCTTTGAGTGGTAAGACGAATTACTGATCCATCTTGGAGTGGAATTTGTTCCTGTACTAAGCCTTTCCCGAATGAGCGTCTTCCGATAATTTTCCCTCTATCATTATCTTGTAAAGCTCCTGACACAATTTCGGATGCGGATGCTGAACCTTCATCAATAAGCACGATTACCTTTATGTTTTCTAGTCGCCCATTTTTTGTGGCAAATGTTTCTTCTTTAGGTCTGTTTCTGCCTTCAGTAAACACGATTAACTCTCCATCTTTTAGGAATTCATCACACATTTGGTTGGCAATATGCAGGTATCCACCAGGGTTTCCTCTTAGGTCAAGGATTAGTTTTTGCATTCCTGCTTGTTGTAGGAAATTCACTTTCTCCATCATCTCTTCATAAGTAGTAGCGGCAAATCGGTTTATTTTTACATAACCGATATGGTCTTGAAGCATTATTCCAACATCTACACTATATAATGGAATGTCATCACGGGTTATAGCAAAGGGCATAAGCTCTAGTTGCCCTCTTCTTTTTATGTTTATGTTTACAATACTGCCTTTTTCTCCTCTTAAAAGTTTTATTACGCCTTCATTTTTTATTCCTGTGCTGGCAACATCTTCTTTTTCTACGGATATAATTCTGTCTCCCGACTGTATTCCAAGTTTTTCTGATGGTCCTCCTGAAATGGCTGAAACGACTACTATACTATCATCAATAATATTGAATTGCACACCTATTCCGCTAAAACTCCCTTGCATATCTTCTTCTACAGCTTGGTATTTTTTTACGGGAATGTAAGCGGAGTGGGGGTCAAGCTCATTAAGTATAGCATTAATGGTTTTATCTTCAAAATCGCTAGTGTTTAGCGTATCCACATAGTGGTTGTCAATTAGGTTGAGAATGGCATTTATTTTCCCTTCTTCATTTGTTGTGCTTGGGTTGTTTCCTATATTTCCTATAAGTATTCCACTGCAAATCAGCAGGGCGTAAATAAGAGGTTGTAATTTTTTCATTATAATTTTTGCTTGTCAAATTCCACTACTTCTACTCCTGCTTCTTTTAAGAAATCAATTCCGGATGTATCTTTATATTTATTAATGAATACAAGACGTTTTATGCCAGCTTGATGTACTAGTTTACTGCATTCTTTGCAAGGGGACATAGTGAGGTATACGGTTGCTCCGCTACAGTCATGAGTGGAACTTGCGGTTTTTAGTATGGCATTGGCTTCAGCGTGCAGAACATACCATTGTGTTTTTTCATTTTCATCTTCACAGCAATTATCAAATCCTGTTGGCGTCCCATTGTATCCGTCAGAAATTATCATTCTATTCTTAACGATTAAGGCTCCAACTTGTTTTCGTTTGCAGTGGGAGAGCTTAGCCCATTCTAGTGCCATTCTTAGATAAGCTCTATCGTATTTTTCTTGTTTTGTGTTGGTCATGTGTTACTATAAATAAAGGTGCAAGATACAAAAAGAACTTGTATTTTTAAGGATATAAAAAAAGCAGAAACTTATCGTTTCTGCTTTAGTACCCAGAGCCGGGCTCGAACCGGCACGGTTTGCACCATTGGTGTTTGAGACCAACGCGTCTACCAATTCCGCCACCTGGGCATTTTCGAGTTGCAAAAATAGAAGTTTACTACAATTCCAACCCCTTTTAACTAAAAAATAAAATCATTAGTCTAATTACGCCCTAAAGTGTATATTTGCACCCCTTTTTAATAAGGCATACCAATGGAAAGACCAATTAAATTTTTTGCTGGAAATAATACTAAGTACTTGGCTAATAAAATTGCTAATGCCTTTGGTGTTGAGTTAAATAAATGCTCAATAATTGAATTTTCTGATGGTGAGTTTGAACCTTCATTTGACGAAACAGTAAGGGGAGCAGACGTATTTTTAATTCAATCTACCACACCTCCATCTGATAATTTAATGGAATTATTATTAATGATTGATGCTGCAAAAAGAGCTTCAGCTGCCAATATTATTGCCGTAATGCCTTATTTTGGTTATGCTCGTCAGGATAAAAAAGGAAAACCAAGAGTTCCGATAGGAGCTAAATTAGTAGCTAATTTACTTACAGCAGCAGGGGTTGATCGTATAATGACTATGGATCTTCATGCCGATCAAATTCAAGGTTTCTTTGAAGTACCTGTTGATCATTTATACGCTTCTGAACTTTTTATTGAAGATATTACAAATCTTAATTTACCTAATTTAATTATTGCTTCACCTGATATGGGGGGTAGTAAAAGAGCAAATGCTTACGCTAAAATATTAAATTCAGGAGTTGTTATCTGTTACAAAGAGCGCAAGCAAGCCAATGTTATTGGTGAGATGAAAATATTAGGAGATGTAAATGGTAAGGATGTTATAATCATTGATGACATGGTAGACACGGGGGGGACGCTTACTAAAGCTGCCGATTTAATGATGGAAAGTGGAGCCACAAGTGTAAGAGCATATTGTACACATGGTATTTTATCAGGTACGGCTTATGAAAGATTGGATAATTCAAGCATTGCGGAATTAGTAATTACAAATACAATTCCTAAAACACATAATAGTAGTAAAGTAAGAGAAATTTCAGTTGCTGATTTCTTTGCTCAAACAATCACTTCAGTAGTGAAAAATGAGTCCATTTCTGATAAATGGAAAAGCAACCAATAAATTAAGAATTAATAATCAAATTTAAATAAAGATGAAAACACTAGCAATTAACGTAAAAGAAAGAGGGAATGTTGGGAAAACTAACACTCGTGCGTTAAGAAATCAGGGTAATGTACCATGTGTACTTTACGGGGGAGAAAAGCAAGTGACTTTCTATGCTCATGAAAATGACTTTAGAAAGCTTGTGTATACTCCAGATACTTTTGTAGTTGAATTAAGCATTGATGGTACTGTTACTAAAGCCATTATGCAAGACATTCAATTTCACCCAGTAACGGACAAAATACTACACATTGATTTCTTAGAGATTTTTGACAACAAAGCAATTACAGTTTCTATTCCAGTTATCTTAAATGGTACTGCAATAGGGGTTAAGAATGGGGGTAACTTAATGTTCAGAAGACCAAAAATTATTACTAAAGGTTTAGTAGCTAATTTACCGGATGCAATTGAGTTAAATATTGAGCACTTAAAAATTGGTATGTTTACTTATATTAAGGACATTACTGTTGAAGGATGTGAGTTAATGGCTCCAGGAAATTCTGTTGTGGTAGGTGTTAAAACTGCAAGAGCTGCTGTTGAGGAAGAAGTTGAGGAAGAAGTTGAGGAAGGTGCTGAAGGAGAAGCTCCTGCTGAAGGTGCTGAAGCGCCAGCTGCTGAGTAAATCATGAAATACTTAATCATTGGATTAGGTAACCCTGGTGCTGAGTATGAAAATACAAGGCATAATATAGGATTTAAAATGTTGGATAAGCTTGCGGGTTTATCCAACATTTCTTTTTCTAACGAGAGGTTAGCTGATGTTGCACAGATAAAATTTAAAGGTCGCACTTTGGTTTTGGTTAAACCAAATACCTTTATGAACCTTTCAGGCAAGGCGGTAAAGTACTGGATGCAACAAACTAAGGTCGATATTGAAAATATTTTAGTAGTTACGGACGATATTTCTTTGCCTTTTGGCATTGTTCGTATGCGAAAAAAGGGTTCTGATGGCGGTCATAACGGACTGAAAGATATCCAAAATCAGTTGGAAACCAGTATTTATCCAAGGTTGCGTTTTGGTGTTGGTAACGATTTTTCCAGAGGAAAACAAGCTGAATATGTCTTGGATAATTTTACTGATCAGGATTACATTACTATGGATGATCGTACAGATTTAGCAGTAAAAATGATTCAGGCATTTACTAGTATGGGTATAGGTCGTACTATGTCCGATTTTAATGGAAAATAATTTGTTTAATTAGGGTGCTGGTGGTTTAAAAATAATTAAATTTGCAGCACTCGAAACGGTATCGTGGCCGAGTGGCTAGGCTATGCTCTGCAAAAGCATCTACAGCAGTTCGAATCTGCTCGATACCTCCAAAAAATGCTTGTTAGAAATAACAAGCATTTTTTTTTATATTTGCCCATCTTAAAAAATAGCATGAAGACATTAAAAAAAATAGTATTTATAATTGCCTTACTTTTTAGTTTTAAGGCTCAATCTCAATGTGGATATGATACTTTATCTGTTAATATTACACATATTCTTTGTTTTGAAGGCTATACAGGAGAAATAGATTTAATAGTCCCTAATGTAAATGCATCATTTACTTGGAATGGGCCTTCTGCTTTTTCAGCAACATCAATTCCTATTAATTCACTTTTCGCTGGAGAATATATATTGACAATATCAGAATATAGTATTCCTGGTGATATTACATCAGCATTAATTTGTCAGATGTCGGATACTTTTACGGTAAATCAGACGAATGATATTGAAATAAAAAATATTTTATTGGAAGGGCTTTGCTCTAAAGATGATACGGTTGATATGGTTATTAATGTTACAGGGGGAACGCCTTTTAATAGCGGAGAGCTTTATGCTTATCAGCTTATAAATAGTTCATTTATAACGGTAAGTACTAATGATTCAATATTTAATTTACCTGCTGGTCCTTATTCCTTGAGTGTAATAGACAAGAATGGATGCATTCCAAAATACCCTCAAAATATTTTGATTGATTCTGTTGAAAGTATGAATTCTTTCATGTCTTCAGTAGGAGTTATTTGTAAGGATGATGATAGAGGAGAGGCTAGAGTGTTTGTTCAAGAAGGCACTTCCCCCTATCTATTTCAATGGTCTATTGACAGCACTATTATTATTGAACACGATTCTTTTTCAAGTATTTATGGCTTATTCCCAGGAGAATATTATGTAAAAATTACTGATGCATTGGGTTGTATTACCCGTGATACTATTGAGGTAAAATCAAATCCCGCTATTTGCATTACAGTTTATAAAGTATTTTCTCCTAATGATGATGATATTCATGAATTTTGGGAGATAGAAAACATACAACTTTATCCGCAGGCTTTAGTTTTAGTATATGACAGAAACGGTAGACAAGTTTTTAGAAGAAGAAATTATATAAATGCAGAAGATGTAGCTTTTGGCGGTAAAGATTTAAATGGTCAAGTATTGCCTTCAGGAACCTATTATTATGTAATTGATTTAGAAAATGAAGATGAGGTGTTTAAAGGAGTGTTAACAATTGTAAGGTAATGAAAAAAATATTTTTTATAATAGGAGCATTATTTGTGGTTAATGCATCCGCACAACAAGAGCCATTATTTACTCAATATTATGTAAATGATATGGCTATAAATCCAGCTATATCAGGTAGTAAATCATATAACCCTTTAACAATTCAAACTAGGCAACAATGGTTAGGCTTTGAAGGTGCCCCATTAAGCACGAATATATCTTATCATGGGGCTTTAAATAATCGTTCTGCTATGGGGGGGTACCTTATGTTTGATAAAGCGACTCCTACTTTACAAGCTAATTTGCATTTAAATTACGCTTACCATGTGCCGCTTAATTATAATGATGTAAAATTATCCTTTGGGTTAGGAGCAAAGTTAATGTATCATAATATAGATTTTAATAAAGAAGATCTTCCTTTAGGAGAAGATCCTGCTTTTTCTACTAGTGCTTATGATAAAACTTTAGCAGATGCTTCATCTGGAGTGTATCTTTATGGAAAAGAATTTTATGTTGGATTTTCTGTGTCCAATATGTTTCAATCATCATTTAATACTGAAGTTCAAGGATCTCCATACCCTAATTCAGAATATAGAAATTATTATGGAATTGGGGCTTATAAATTTCAAGTGATAAATAATGACTGGCAATTAGAACCCTCTATTCTGATTCGAAAAATGCAATATCAAAAAGGATTAACTGACATTACAACAAGAATTATATTTTTAGAAAATAATTGGACAGGCTTAACGTATAGGACTAATGAAACATTCGTCTTTAGTTTTGGATTTGCTCAAAATAACATGCATATTTCATACTCTTATGATCATTCAATTTCTGATCAAATTACGCAATATTCCTATGGTACTCATGAATTAGGGATTTCTTTTAGAATTGGAACTCTTTCATCTCAAAGGCATACGGGTTTCTGGGGTTATTAAAATGAGAAAAATAGAACATATAGGTATTGCTGTTCACGATATTGAAGCCTCAAATATAGTATTTACTAAAATATTTGGTAAAGAAAGTTACAAATCAGAATCCGTACAATCAGAATCCGTAATTACTTCTTTTTTTCAGGTGGGCGAAAGCAAAATTGAATTAGTTGCAGCAACTAATCAGGACAGCCCTATTGCAAAATACCTTGCTAAGAATAGAGAGGGAATGCACCATATTGCTTTTGATGTTGTAGATATAAAATCAGAAATGAAACGCTTACAATCAGAAGGAATCAGAACTTTGAATGACCAGCCAAAACAAGGAGCAGACAATAAGTTAATTTGTTTCTTACATCCTAAGGATACGAATGGTGTACTTATAGAATTATGTCAGGAAATAGGGTGATAATGTCTTCATCATCTAATAAATGATGACAATGTATTCCTATTTTTTTTGCGCTGGCTATGTGTTGTGGAGAATCATCAATAAAAAATACTTCTTCAGCTTTTAGTTTCTTTTCCTTTAGGATATATTCAAATATTTTAACATCTGGTTTTCTTAAACCTAATTCATGAGATAAATACATTTTATCAAATAGTTTGCAAAATGCTAACCATTTTTTATTACCTAACTGTTTCTTAAATGCATCAATATGAATAGCATTTGTGTTGCTTAGCAGGTAAATAGAATGATTATTTTTTAGCTTTTTTATCAGTTGTACTCGTTCCTCTGGTAAATCTAATAGCATAGCATTCCAAGCCTTTTCTACTTGATTGATATTTGCATTTTTAGTTTCTTTTTGTAATTCTTTTAGAAATTCATTACTGCTAATCATACCTGTTTCAATTTGATTGAATAAATCTGTTTGCACTTTTTTAGAATAAAAAGTGGTTGCATTTTTCACCTTTAATTTGGTGAATTCATCTATCGTATTTTGATAGTTAATATTGAGGATAACAGCTCCTAAATCAAAAATAATAGCTTTGTATTTTTTCATTTGGTAAACATGCAAATTATTGAACAATTTTGATAGTTTTGCAATTACTTTTTAAGCAGGGCCCATAGCTCAGCTGGTTAGAGCACTTGACTCATAATCAAGGGGTCGCTGGTTCAAGCCCAGCTGGGCCCACAGAAACCTCACCTATTTGGTGGGGTTTTTTTATTACATTTGCACTATGATTTTTAAAAAAAAAGTTGCTGAGTCTGAAAAAAAAATAGCTGTTTACATGTGGAACATGAAGCCTGGTGAGAAATCGCCAATTCCATTTAAAAATATTATAAAGAATAATCAGTTTTTTAATGAGATTATAATTGGACCAAATGAGGTAGATGATTTGGTTTTTCAAATGAATGATAAACGCTTGCAGGAATTGTGGAACAAGACACCATGGTGGATAGTAAAGGCAGACCTTGGTCGCCTTTTGTTTGTTTATTTAAATGGGGGTTTTTATTTTGACGTAGATTGTAGGGTGAAAAAAAACTTCTTGTCTAAAATTAATAGTAGTATTGTTTTGTTTGTTGAGAAGAATCTTAATTCAGTGAATAAACTTGGGCCAAGAGAAAATAAAAGTGAAAATAGAAAATTACGAATTGCAAATTATGCGTTTGGAGCTGGTGTAAAGAAACATCCGTTTCTTAGGGAAGTCATAAATGAATGTATGAATAGACTTTCTCAAATTTTAAATGAAAACCAAGGAGAAATTACAGATCTTGATGTAGTATGGGTTTGTGGTCCTGATGTTGTGACTTCTGTTTATCATGATTTTAAAGATCAATATAAGGATATATTATTGTTAGAGAAAAACAATCTTAAACATCAATCTTTTGGAGGATGGAGAAGTGACTAATATTTATTTGCTTATAATTTTTTTTAATAACTTAACTAAGCTTTCTTAGTTGCATGTTACATTTAGTTTTTTATTGACTAAAATGTTCTTTAACTAAATTTTCAATAGGAGATTGCACGATTTCTTGCACTTGAATTTCTTCCTTTTCAGCAATCTCATATATATAGTCTTGCAAGTAAAAGGCAACTGAACCAACAAAGGTGAGGGGATACTTCTTGTGATTATCAAAACATTTAATATGCAGATTAAAAAAGTGCTGTATTCCGTTTCTAAAAATTGTATCAAAGATTACTTCTTGTTTATTTTCGTACATAAATCTAAAAAAGGAAGCTAAATATAGGTTTGGTTTTTCTAGGTTATATATTTTCTCAATAATTAGATCCGCTCTTTCTGGCGTCCAGCTTTCGAACTTTTTTATAATTTTTTTTGGCAAAGCCTTATTTACATATAGATTGATGAGCTGTTTTCCAAAATAATTACCACTTGCTTCATCCCCAGCAATATATCCTAATGAGGGTGCATTTTCTATGATATTCTTTCCATCATAAAAACAAGAATTAGAGCCTGTTCCTAGGATAGAGCAGATTATTGGCCTGTTAGTGTAGGTTGCTTTTACAGCAGCATCTAAGTCATGCTTAATATAGATGTTTGCATGAGGAAAAAACTTTTGCATTGGATTTGCCAAAATTCTATTTCTTGCAGGTGAAGAGCAGCCAGATCCATAAAAATGAATTGATGTTATTTTTTCTTTTATAAGCTTTAGTGTGCTTTCTTCAAGTGCATCTAACAAGTTTTTATCAGAAGTATATTTAGGGTTAAATCCAACGGTCTTATGTATTTGAATAATTTCTCCGTTATTTGAACATGCTGCCCAATTGCATTTTGTCGATCCGCTATCTGCTATAAGTATCATGTGATAAATTTCTTCAACAAATATAAATGAAAATTGCACATTTTGCGTTCAATTTAGAGGTAATCCTTATTTTAGCACTTAAATTAATTGTTTATGAAAACCATATTTTTAGTTCTATTATTACTTGCATCTCAGCTTTGCTCAGCTCAAATTGATTTGTTAAAAGTTGCTAGTACAAAAGCAAATACTTTACTTTCTTCTTCTGCCAATAAGGATGAAGTGGCGAAAGGATTAAAGGAAGCTTTGGTTAGTGGGGCTGATAAAGCAACTAAGAGTGCCTCAGCTAAGGATGGATTTTATGCTAACAAAATTATTCGTATTCCTTTCCCTGCTGAGGCTGAAAAAATGAAGCAAACATTGCAAAAAACAGGCATGCAATCACAAATTACAGATTTTGAAAAGAGCATAAACTCTGCAGCTGAATTGGCTGCTAAACAGGTGTTAGTTATTTTCGTTGATGCAATTACTTCTATGAGTATTCAAGACGCATTCCAGATTTTAAAAGGGGAAAATACGGCTGCAACTTCTTATTTAAGAAAACAAACAAATGCTCAATTGTATAATAAAATAAAGCCAATAGCAAAAAAAGCTATTCAGCAAGTTGAGGTAACAAAATATTGGAACCCGTTGGTGAAAACGTACAATACAATTCCCTTTACAAAAGCAGTAAATCCTGATTTGGAGGATTATGTAACTAATAAAACAATTGAAGGAATTTTTGTGCTTATTGCTAATCAAGAAAAAGAAATTAGAAATAATCCTAAGGCCAGAACTTCAGCACTATTACAAAAAGTATTTAAATAAGAAATATGGAAAAAAACGATCAACTTTTAATGCAGTTAATTTATATGTTCCACACTTCTGCTATGCAGGGATTAGGTAAAATTGCTGACCCAAATGGTCAAGTAATCCGTAATTTAGAATATGTAAGTCAGACTATTGATTTGATGGAAATGTTAAAAGTAAAAACAAAAGGAAATACTACGGATGAAATTGATAAATTGCTAGAGGGAATGCTTTCAGAATTAGGCTTAAATTATGTGGATGAAAAAGCTAAGCCAGAAAATAAAGATGAGCAAGAAACTAAAAAATCAGATGATAAATAAAATCAAAGAATTATGGGCAGATTCTACTAATAGAAAAGTAATTATCTTATTTATAGGAATTGTTATTTTACTTATTATTTCTCTTTTCTTTCAGCAGAATAGAATGGAACAGCAAATGCAATTAAAAGTTCAATTTATTGAACAAAAAAATATGTTGCGTGACGAGTTGGATGATTTGATAGATGAACATGATGATTTATTAGAAGAGTATGGCGATTTGAATGAACAATTGTCTGAAAAGGATTCTGTCATTCAACATCAAATTACTGAAATTAGAAACCTCTTAAGAACAAAAAGTGATCTAAATGAAGCTAAGAAAAAGATTGTGGCTTTAAAGGATATTTCAAAAAGATATTTGGCGAATATTGATTCTTTACTAGTTTTGAATGGAGTACTCGTGTTAGAAAAAGATAGTGTTGTAAAAGTAAATAAGGATATAAACTGGAAGAACTATAAGCTAAATAAGCAAAATAAGAAACTAGAAGAAAAAGTAAGTAAAGGGTCTATTTTAGAAGTTTTTGGTGTTGAGGTTGAAACTATGCGCTATAGAAGTACTGGAAGGGAATTAGTAACTAAGTTTGCTAAAAAAGTACAGAAAATTAGGACCTGCTTTTCTGTTTCGGCTAACCAGATTTCTGATGCTGAAATAAAGACTATTTATTTGCAAATTGTAGATGAAGATGGAGAATTAGTTTTGGGTACCGATACACTTATAGCTATTGTTGCTGACTCTAGCTATAGCTGTACTAGTTCAGCTGAATTTGAATATAATAATATTGAAATGACACATTGTTTTGAGTGGGAGAGAGTCCAGGTTTTATCACCTGGAATGTATCAGGTTAATTTAATCATTGAGGGAAGTATTGCAGCTCAAACCAACTTAAAACTAAGATAGATGCCAACTATAATCACCTATAATGTTAACGGAATTAGGGCTGCTATTAAAAAGGATTTACCTCAATGGTTAAGTGCTTCAAATGCAGATGTTTTATGTTTGCAAGAAATTAAAGCAAAGCCTGAACAATTTGATGAAGCCATCTTTAATGAATTGGGTTATACTTGTTTTATTAATTCTGCTGAAAAACCTGGATATAGTGGAGTTGCTATCTTATCAAAGATTAACCCTAAGCATGTTGAGTATGGTTGTGGTATTGAAAAAATTGATTTTGAGGGGAGGGTAATTCGAGCGGATTTTGAAGATTATTCTGTAATGAGTGTTTATTTTCCTTCAGGAAGTAATCCTTTAAGGCAAGCTTTTAAAATGGAATTTTTAGTTTTATTTCACGATTATATTACGAAATTAAAAAAGATAATTCCCAACTTAATTATTTCAGGAGATTATAATATTTGCCATACTGAAATTGATATTCATAACCCTAAAGTCAATAAAAATTCATCAGGCTTTTTACCAGAAGAAAGAGAATGGGTAAGTCAATTTATTGCAAGTGGCTTTGTAGATTCTTTTAGGCAGCTAAATACTGACCCTCATCATTATAGTTGGTGGAGTTACAGAGCAAACTCTAGAGCCAAAAACTTAGGTTGGCGTATTGATTATAATATGATTTCGGACAGTCTTTTATCTAAATTAAAACGGGCTAAAATTTTACCTGAAGCTAAGCATTCTGACCATTGCCCAGTACTTGTTGAGCTAGCAGATTAGATTTCTTATATTTGCCAACTTCAAAATTAAATTAAATGGGAATATTACAGACAGCTGAAAGAAGCTCACATCTTGATCCTTCAGAAAATGTTATTTATCAAAGGCACTTAATCGCTTATAAAGAAGCTGCTAAATTAGTTAGCGGAACTGTACTTGAGGTTGGTAGTGGTGAGGGATATGGAATTATTGAATTAGCTCCTAAAGCTGATCATTATATTGCTGTTGACAAGTACAATACTGAAATTAGTGATGAGTTAAAGAAAGAAAATAATATTACATTTATTCAAGCAGAAGTTCCTCCCTTAAAAGGAATTAAAGATAATAGTGTTGACTTTGTAGTTACCTTTCAAGTGATTGAGCATATTAATGATGACGAAATGTTTTTGCAAGAAATCCATAGGGTGCTAAAGCCAGGAGGGAAGCTGATTTTAACAACTCCAAATAGTATGATGTCCTTGACTAGAAACCCTTGGCATACTCGTGAATATACTCCTGAACAAATGGGGGAGGTGCTTAAAAGCTCATTTGATAATTATGAGTTGAAAGGAGTTTTTGGGAATGATAAAGTAATGGAATATTACAATAAAAATAAAGAGTCTGTTCGTAAAATTACTCGTTTTGATATTCTAAATTTTCAATACTGGTTACCAAGATGGTTACTACAGATTCCTTATGATATCTTAAATAGATTTAATAGGTATAATTTAAAAGATGATAATCAAGGAATTGTAAATTCTCTTGTCTATACTGACTATTCAATCTCAGCTTCTAATACTGAGTGCTTAGATCACTTTTGTATTGCTACCAAGTAGTACTAAAATTATACCCTTTTGCTTTTAATTGCTGAATTGTCTTTTCTAGTATTGGTTCAAGATTTTTAAAACTCATCAGATTATTGTGCATTACTATTATTGAGCCTGCTGTAGTATTTTTTATAATATTTTCTTTTACTTTTTTAGAACTAGTATTCTGCTTAAAATCATAACTAAGTACATCCCAGAGAATTATTTTATATTTTTCTTTGAGCACTGCAATTTGTACTTTAGTAACTTTACCGTAAGGTGGTCGGAATAATTTATTATTAGGCATTAATGCTTGACAATTTTCTATATCCTCTAAATACTTTTCTTTATTGGTAAGCCATCCATTTTTATGAGAATAGGAATGATTGGCTATTGTGTGCCCGTCTTTAATAATAGCACCTACAAGTTCTGGAAATTTTTCTATTTGTTGTCCAACTAAAAAGAAAGTAGCTTTAACATTTTCTTTTTTTAAAACGGATAAAATCCAAGGCGTAACTTCAGGCGTTGGCCCGTCATCAAAAGTAAGCCAGATTTCTTTATCTAGCGTCTCAATCCTCCAAACTAATGAAGGAAAGAGTGCTTGTATAAATTTTGGTGTTGTAACAAACAAGTTGATTATTGAACGATTAAATATTCATCCATAAAAGTATTGATTCGATAAGTTTCATAATCAATTTCTACTTTATTATCTCCTTTATTTTTGTAATAGACTCCTTCTTGATCAGCATAAGTAAATGATAAATCTTCTAATTTATGAATCTGAATAACCCTACCTAAACTACTAAGTACTTGCCCTGTTATCCCTATGTTTTGTTTTAACCCACTACCGCTTTCAAACTCTTTTAAGTATTTAATCTCTGTTAAGTAATCATCAATCATTATAGCTAGTACTTTTTTTGCTTTTTCATCTTCTCCTAACTTATAATAGATGTCAATAATTGGTAATGCAAAATAACTTAAGTTAACTACATCTCTAGGGAATTCCGCCATACATTTATCCAATGTTTCAATTGCCCTAGCTGTATCTCCTTTTTGGAATAAGGCTTCAGCTAAACGTGAATAGTTATTTCTGAAATTCATTACCATTCGGGTATTGGTTTCATCAAAATATAGATCAGAATTATTAAAACCTCCCCACTCAAAATTTTTGACTAATCTTTCATACATTTTTTCGGTATGTACTACTCCAGTCTGCCCATCAGGTGAATTAGCTAAATAAGGTACAAGTCTATATGCTAAGCCTTCTAACTGAAAGTATTTTTCTAAGCCCATAAAGTTATCTCTTCCTACAGTAATAGCAAAATAGATAGGACGTTCCCAATTGAAGTTAGCTAAGATATCCAATACCATTAATTTGTTTTTATAAAGCCCGTTTCCTTTTAGTTTGAATTTTATTTCATCTTCAATTTTATCATGATATTCTACTGGAATAAATGCTTTTACATTTTCTTTATTTACCGAAAGTTTTAGTTTTTTAGTAGGGCAATAGCTTCTTAGACCTGCTGAAGTATTTATCTTGGCCTTTGCACTTTTACTATTAATAAAGTTTACGACATCCTTCACTTCAACATAATCTTTAAATCGTTCATTTATTGGTGTATAATCTCTTGTTCCTGCCCTGTAATCATCATGTTCTAATGATGATGGTATAGGAGCTGCATCATAAGAAGCTCTTTTCATTTGATCAATATACCAAGGGGTGTTAAATAAAGATAGATTGACTACTTTAATGTCTGTTCGTATACCTTCTACTTCTTGTGCGTACCAAAGTGGGAAAGTATCATTGTCGCCATTTGTAAATAATATAGCATTTTTATCACAAGAATTGAGGTAATTTTTTGCAACCTCTAAAGCAGTAAATCTTCCGCTTCTATCATGGTCATCCCAATTTTCAGCTGCCATTAATGTAGGGATAATAAGCGCAACTACTGTTGCTATCCCAGCACTTGCGGTGGAGTTCATTCTTTTACTTAAAAAATCATAAATTCCTAATACTCCTAGTCCTATCCAAATGGCAAAAGCATAAAATGAACCTACATAGGCATAGTCTCTTTCTCTTGGTTGAAATGGCACTACATTTAAATAAATGATAATTAGGACTCCTGTAAACAAGAAAAATAACAAAACAGCTAAGGCATCTTGGTTGTTCTGTTTGAAATGGAATAACATTCCTATCAACCCTAAAATTAAGGGGAGGAAATAATAATGATTTTTCCCTTTATTTTTCCCTAAATAATCAGGGACATCTACTTCTGCTGAAGGCGTTCCTAATCTTGCATTGTCAATAAATCCTATTCCGCTTTCCCAATTTCCATTTAAGGAATTCCCATCCATATTCATGAAATCATTCTGCCTTCCAGCAAAATTCCACATAAAATAACGAATATAGGACCAGCCAATTTGATATTTAAAAAAGTAAGTCATGTTTTCTGCAAAAGTTGGGTTCACATTTTTATTTTTAAGTCCTGCCCAATTCACATAACCACCAGCATGGCTAGTTTGCGTATTACTCCAAATTCTTGGAAAAAACATTTTATCTTTTTTGCTGTAATTTGGAAGTGTATTTTCTCTCTTGTCTATTACAACATACTTTCCTTTTTTCTCATCCTTAGCATAAACAGGATCTCCATCCAAATAAGGTTTTCTGCTGTCTAATTTTGCATTAAAATGTTGTCCGTACACAATTGGCCAACTTCCATATTGATCTCTATTTAAATAAGAAAGCAGTCCAACAGCATCTTCTGGGTTGTTTTCGTCAATTGGAGGGTTTGCATTAGATCGAACTACTAAAATAGCATATGATGAATAACCGATTAGTAACATCATAACTCCTAAAATAGCAGTGTTCCAAACTGCTTTGTTGTGTTTTTTAGTGTAAGATAATCCATACGCAATTGCCCCAATTATTGTAAGAAAATAAATAATTGTTCCTGAATTGAAGGGTAGTCCAATTGTATTTACAAAAAACAATTCAAATTTAGAAATTAAACTTACAGCTCCAGGAATGATCACTGCTTGTACAACTCCTAAGATTATCATAGAAATGATAAACGCTTTTATAGCACCTAACTTTGTGTAATCATATTTTTTGTAATAGTAAATCATTCCCATAGCTGGGATAGTTAGTAAACTTAATAAATGAACTCCAACTGAAAGTCCAATCAAATATGCAATTAAAACAAGCCATCTGCTTGCGTTAGGTTGGTTAGCTTCTTGCTCCCATTTCATAATGCACCAAAAGGTTATGGCTGTAAAAAAGGATGACATGGCATAGACCTCTCCCTCAACTGCTGAAAACCAAAAAGAATCAGAAAAAGTATAAGCTAAAGCACCTACAAGTCCACTGCCTAAAACTGCATATATTTTACCTGTTTCGTAATTATTGTCTTTAAAAAATAGCTTTCTCCCAAAGGCTGTAATCGTCCAAAAAAGAAAAAGAATAGAAAATGAAGAGCATAATGCAGATAGAATATTGATAGCAACTGCCACTTCAGACGTTCCTTGTGCTGCAAAAAGCGTAAAAATTCTACCAAATAACTGAAACAATGGAGCTCCAGGAGGATGTCCAACTTGTAATTTATAAGCGGTTGCAATATACTCTCCACAATCCCAAAAACTTACGGTTTGTTCGATAGTAGATAGGTAAACAAATGAAGCGATTAAAAATACGCTCCATCCAATAATGTTGTTTAGATTTTTAAATTGATTCATCTTTAAATAGTGCTTTTTTGTTAGGAGGGCGAATGTATAAAATTAATTACTGATTTCCATCTTGATTTTATAATAACGAAAAAATGAGATTTTATTTTGTACTTCTTACTTAATTGTTATTTTTGCCGACCATTTAGTACAATGCCCGATGGTGTAACTGGCAACACGTCTGCTTTTGGTGCAGAAGAGTCTAGGTTCGAGCCCTAGTCGGGCAACTTATTTACAATCTGAACTGTTATCTATTATCTGATTCAGTAATTTCAGCCTATTTATCTTTTTTTAGTATCCTCCGTAATATTCTTTAATTAGTTATTTTATGTAACTTTGTTTCTTAATTTCACACCATAATATTCTATAATTGCATCTGTCGTGCGTCATACCCAGCTGGAGAGTTTTGTAGTTTATTTCATGCATTCTTTT
>JACNFT010000009.1 GCA_014384505.1 Cryomorphaceae bacterium
TAATATTGTTGATGTTCAGGTCTTCCTTACTAACATGAAAGATGATTTTAAAACGTATAATAAAATATATGCAGAGTATTTTAAGGAAAATCAGCCTTGCAGAACAACTATTGAAATAAAGAGTTTACCAACTCCAATTGCAATTGAACTAAAAGTAATAGCAACCATTTAAAACTATAAATTATGGGCACTATCAGAAAACCTTTTAACTTCCTTAAATGGATAGAAGACAACAAAGATTTACTTAAACCACCAGTCGGGAATAAGTGTTTGTATACTGAATCCGGTGATTTTATTATTATGGTAGTGGGTGGCCCAAACTCCAGAAAAGACTATCATTATAACGAAACAGAAGAATTCTTTTATCAGATAAAAGGAGATATTGTTTTAAGAATCCAGGAAGAAGGAAAGGCTGTAGATATTCCAATTAAAGAGGGAGAGGTGTTTTTATTGCCTGCCAAAATACCACACTCACCTATACGTTCAGAAGGATCTATTGGCATGGTAATTGAATGCAGAAGAACTGCAAATGAAAGAGATGGGCTTATGTGGTTTTGTGATAATTGTAATGAACCTTTATATGATACCTATTTTCAATTAACAAATGTTGAAAAAGATTTTCAACCTAGATTTAAAGAATTTTATTCTTCTGAAGATAAAAGAACCTGTAATAGCTGTGGAAACACTATGGAAGCAGATAAACGATTTATATAATGAAGAAGAAATTTTTTACCATTGATATTCATACTCATATCCTCCCTAAGAATATTCCAAACTTCAATAAACGATTTGGTTATGGGGAGTTTGTACAACTGGAACATCACAAGCCTTGTTGTGCAAAAATGATGATGAATGATCAGTTTTTTAGAGATGTGGAAGAGAATTGCTGGAGCCCAGAAGCTAGAATAATTGAATGTGATCATCAAAATGTAGATGTACAGGTTTTATCGACAGTTCCAGTTATGTTTTCTTATTGGACTAGCCCAAGAGATGGTTTGGAAATCTCTAAATTTATCAATGATGATTTGATAAGAGCAGTGGACAAAAATCCTAAGCGATTTGTTGGTTTGGCGAATGTACCCATGCAGAATACTGATATGGCAATTAAAGAATTAGAAAGAGCTAAAAAACTTGGATTTAAAGGAGTTCAAATTGGTTCTCATATCAATAAATTAAACTTGGATGACCCTTCCTTTTTTCCTTTTTATGCAGCATGTGAGGAATTGGATATGGCAATTTTTGTTCACCCGTGGTGGTGGATGGCAAAAGAGAAAATGGATAAATATTGGTTGTCTTGGTTGGTAGGTATGCCAATGGAAACTTCTCTTGCAATTTGTTCCATGATTTTTAGTGGAGTATTTCAGAAGTTCCCAAAATTGAGAGTTGCCTTTGCTCATGGAGGAGGTTCTTTTCCTGCGACTATTGGGAGAATTGAGCACGGATTTAATGTCCGACCCGATTTGGTGGCGGTAGATAATAATGTAACCCCTAAGGATTGCTTGGGAGAATTTTGGTTAGACTCTTTAGTGCATGACGATAAAATGTTGGAATATATTGTAGAGTTAGTGGGTGAAGATAAAGTTGCTTTGGGTACTGATTATCCTTTCCCTTTAGGAGAGCTAGAGCCAGGTAAGCTAATACATGATATGCCTTATCCTACTAAGGTGAAAGAGAAATTACTTTCTGGAAACGCACTTGATTGGTTAAATATGAAAAAAGAAGATTTCATATAATGAAGGCCAAAATCAGTTTCAATACTCTTGACTTTGAAGTAAACTTTTCTAAAGGAAATGATATTTCTATTCCAATAAATTTTAATGGAGAACAGCCCAATACTTATGGAGTTGATATAGCAACTTCAAAGCCTTATCAAGATGGCCAATTTATTGGAGACACTCGTAAAGGCGGCCCTTGTAATTTTGAAACGTATAGTTTTACACCGCATTGCAACGGTACCCATACAGAGTGTATTGGTCATATTACTAATGAAAGGGTTAGTGTTTTAACTTCACTTGTTCAGGAAATGATACCGGCAACTTTAGTTTCTGTTACCCCAATGAATACAACTGAAAATTACACTCCTGACTTAAATAAGGAGGATTTAGTAATTACAAAAGAAGATTTGGAATTGCAACTAAAGGATATAAATCCTGCTTTTTTACAAGGATTAATTATTCGAACAATACCTAATTTAGAAAACAAGAAAAGTAGAGATTATATGAAAGTATCTCCTGCTTTTTTCAGTATTGATGCAATGGAGTATATTGTAAGTTTGGGGGTAGTTCATTTATTAGTTGATACCCCATCAGTGGATAGATTGTTTGATGATGGACATCTTTCTGCACACAATATTTTTTGGGAGACAAAAGGGAAAGAGTTCAATCCTAATACCCAAAATAAAACCATCACAGAAATGATTTTTGTTCCAGGTTCTTTGGAAGATGGGTGCTATTTATTAAACCTGCAAATCCCTGCATTTGTTTCAGATGCAGCACCTAGCAGACCTATTTTATATAAGATAAATGAATTATAAAAACACAGCAGGTTTTGCGTCAGAATTAGATGCAAAAGATGAATTACAGCACTATAGAAATGAGTTTCATATTCCATTGCAAAAAAATGGAGAGGAGCACATTTACATGTGTGGAAACTCACTTGGATTACAACCTAAACGAACTAAGGAATTCTTAAATCAGGAATTGGAAGATTGGGCAACTTTTGGAGTAGAAGGACATTTTCATGCCAAAAACCCTTGGATGCCTTATCACGAATTTTTAACAGAAAGTTATGCTAAAATTGTAGGGGCAAAACCAGCTGAGGTAGTCGCTATGAATACCCTCACGGTAAACCTACATTTAATGATGGTTTCTTTTTACCGACCTACTGAAAGTAGGCATAAAATAATCATTGAGGGAGATGCATTTCCTTCAGATATTTATGCAGTAGAATCCCAAATAAAACACCATGGACTTTCTCCTGAAACATCATTAATAAAATTAAGACCAAGAGATGGTGAATCAGCAATAAGAACAGAAGATATTTCAGCTATAATTGAAAGGGAAGGAGATGAAATCGCTTTGATTATGTTGGGGGGTGTAAACTACTATACTGGTCAGGTTTTTGATTTTGAAAAGATTACAAAAATAGCACATAATAAAGGCATAAATGTTGGTTTTGATTTGGCACATGCAGCAGGAAACATCAAATTAGAACTCCATAAATGGGGAGTTGATTTTGCCGTTTGGTGTTCGTATAAATACTTAAATTCTGGACCAGGATCAGTTGCGGCAGCTTTTGTTCATGAAAAGCATCACCAATCTAATTTACTAAGATTTGCAGGTTGGTGGGGACACAATAAAGAAGATAGATTTAAAATGCCAGATAATTTTGTTCCCATTACAACTGCTGAAGGTTGGCAACTTAGTAATCCTCCAATCTTATCCTTAGCCGCAATTCGTGCATCACTTTCTATTTTTGATGAGGTAGGAATGGATAAATTAGTTTCAAAATCTAAAAAACTAACAGACTATTTAGTGTTTTTATTAAACTCAATTGAAACAGACCGAATAGAAATTATTACTCCAAAAGAAAGAGGTTGTCAGCT
>JACNFT010000058.1 GCA_014384505.1 Cryomorphaceae bacterium
GGATTTCAAATGGAAATTCTGGATTGTATAGAAATGATGCTGGAGCAATTTACCCGTATAATATTGGTTCAATCATGACTATTACTGGAAATAGTGCAAGTGAATCTGGCTACTATTATTTCTATTATAACATTGAAGTTGAGGTTCCTTGTGAAAGTATAACAACTACAATTAATGAATTTAATTCGAACAAGAAGTTAACTAAAATAGTTGATGTATTAGGTAGAGATGTAGATGCAACAGCAAAAACACCATTGTTCTATATATATGATGATGGAACAGTAGAGAAAAAAATAATTATAGAATAATGAAAAAAGGTATACTAATATGTGCCTTTCTACCTTTATTAATTATTGCTCAGCAAAAAAAAGAAGTTCTTTTTATTGGGAATTCTTATACTTATGTAAATGATTTACCTAACTTGGTAAAGCAAATAGCCTTATCTTTTGGTGATACGCTTATATATGATAGTAGTACCCCTGGTGGCGCTAATTTTAATGCACATAGTACAAATACACAAACACTTAACAAAATTAATCAACAGCAATGGGATTATGTAGTATTGCAAGCGCAGAGTCAAGAACCTTCATTTTCTTCAGGACAAGTGGCTAATGATACTTATCCTTATGCTAAAATTTTAGTGGATTCTATTCATGCGAACTCAATCTGTACAGAACCTTTATTTTTTATGACTTGGGGTAGGAAGTATGGCGATCAGCAGAATTGCCAAAATTACCCACCTATTTGTACTTATCAGGGTATGCAGCAAAGGTTAAGGGAAAGTTATTTAGAAATGACTTTTAACGATAGCTCATCTTGTGCTCCAGTGGGCATGGCTTGGAAGGCATTAATTGCAATAGATAGTACTATTAATTTATATTCTTCTGATAATAGCCATCCTAGCATTTATGGAAGTTATTTGGCGGCTTGTACTTTTTATACTAGTATCTTTAAAAAGAGTGCAGTTGGTAGTACATATTGGCCAAATGCTATTGATTCGCTTACTGCCCTTAGTTTGCAGCAAATAGGGAGTAGTACAGTATTGGATAGTTTTGGGGTTTGGAATATCTTTAATGCTGAACTTGATTTTTATCAAGATAATGATAGTGTTAGCTTTACAAACCTTTCTACTAATTATGAAAGTCTAGTATGGGATTTTGGTGATGGAAATACTTCTTTTGATGAGAATCCAACCCATGTGTATACAACTAGTGGTAATTATACTATTACCTTATCGGCCTTAACTAATGGAGGTTGTTTGTTAGATACTTCTTCAGTAACTATATCTGTTAGTGTGAGTACTAATATTAATGAGTTAACTAGTAAAAAAGTATTATTAAACATTACAGATATTTTAGGCCGAACAACTAATGCAATTAAAAATACCCATTTATTTTACCATTTCAATAATGGTACAGTGGAGAAGAAGATAATAATTGAATAGCCTAGTCCTTTAAAGTAAGCCTTAGTACAGAACAAGCTGAATTTACAGCAAACTTATCTTTTCCTGTACCAAATAGCATAGTTGACCAAGTATCTTTTCTAGTTGTACCAATAACTAATAAATCATTTTCAGCTGTTAAGTCAGAAACAGTATCTATAGGGCTTTCTGATGGAACAAGTAAAATATTTTTTCTAGTGGCTTGCAAATAAATAGCATTAGGTTTATGCTTTATATTATTAAGGTTTTTTTTATCTTTACCTAAATTAAAAATACACATGTCAGAAACCCTTATATTATTAGTTGCTTTTGTGATTATTGCAGTTGCTTCTAGTCAAATCTCAAAGTTGTTTACTAAATTACATTTACCAATTATTACAGGTATTTTATTTGTTGGCATCATTGCAGGTCCATTTATCCTTAAAATGGTGCCAACTGGAATTCATTTAAAATTAGGATTTATTAATGATTTATCATTGGCTTTTATTGCTTTTGCTGCAGGTTCTGAGCTTTATTTAAAGGAGCTTAGGAATAGAATAAAACAAATCTCTTGGATAACATTTGGGCAATTATTTATCATATTTAGTATGAGTAGTACTATCATTTACTTCTTGGCAAATCAAATTCCTTTTATGGCTGATTTGTCAGTAAATAATAAATTAGTTATTGCTTTATTTATGGGTACTATTTTTGTTGCACGCTCGCCTTCATCTGCCATTGCAGTTATTAATGAGTTACGTGCTAAAGGCCCTTTTACATCAACAGTACTAGGAGTTACAGTTGTAAAGGAAGTATTTGTAATTATCTTATTTACCATTGTCCTTGCATCATCTAAGTCAATGATAAATAATGATGTAATTGGTGTTGTCTTTATTATTGCTTTACTTGCTGAATTGTTAGTTTCTTTTGCCTTAGGTTATGGTTTAGGGCGTTTGCTATCAAAAATAATGTCACTTAAAATGGAGGAGAATTACAAAGCAGTCATTATTGTTTTTGTAGGTTATTTAGTGTATGTGTTTACGCATTATATTGGGGTGTATTCTAAAGAGTGGATAGGGCATGAGGTGTTTTTAGAACCTTTATTAATCTGTATTATTGCTGGTTTTGTGGTAGCTAATTACACTAATTTCCGCTTTGAGTTTTTAACCATTATGGAAAAAGTAGGTCCTTTTGTTTATATAGCTTTCTTTACCCTTACAGGTTTGTCATTATCCATTGATTTATTATTATCGGTTTGGCAAATTGCGTTATTATTATTTTTTATTAGACTAATAAGTGTTATTATTGGTACAGTTGTAGGGGGTGTTTTTGCTGGTGATAAAATGAAATACAACTTATTAGGAGGGATGTCTTATGTAACACAAGCTGGTGTGGCAATAGGGCTTTCTACTATTGTTGCAAAGGAATTTCCTGCTTGGGGTGAGGAGTTTTTAACCTTATTGGTTGCAGTTATTGTTATTAATCTTATTGTTGGCCCTCCATTGTTTAAATGGGCAATTAATTTGATGGATGAAGCACATACCAAGGCAAATTCTAAGGATGGTGATGTCATTCGTGATGCCATTATTTTTGGATATGAAAATCAATCTATTGCCCTTGCTACACAATTGATAAGCCAAGGGTGGAGTGTGAAAATTGCTACTCAACTAACTAAGGATAAAACAAAAGATATTGACAATGCAGAGATAGTTCATATTAAAACTTTGGATAATACTGCATTTAAGCAACTGGAATGTGAAAAAGCAAATACTATTGTTACTATGCTTTCGGATGATGATAATTTAATAATTGCAAATAATGCTTATGAATCCTTAGGTACTAAAAACTTAATTGTAAGGTTAAATGATAGGAATAATGCAGAGAAATTCCAAAAATTAGATGCTAAAATAGTAGAGCCAAATACAGCAATGGTTAGTTTGCTGGATCATTTTGTGCGCTCTCCACAAGCTACATCCTTATTACTGGGCATGGAAGATGGTAAAGACACTATTGATATTGAAATAACGGCAAAAGAAATGCATGGTATGGCACTGAGGGATTTACGTTTCCCTCAAGATGCAATTATTTTATCTGTTCATAGGAAAGATAATGCACTAATTTGTCATGGGTTTACTAGGCTAAGACTAGGGGATATTGTAACAGTTGTTGGTAGTCCTGAAAGTTTAGATAAAGTGAGTTATAAATTGGCTAATTAATATAAATTTACCAAAAAAAAGATGAAACAATTAGTATTATCTCAGGTGCATGAAAGTATTGGAGGGAAAATGGTGGAATTTGCAGGATATAACATGCCAGTACAATATGAGGGTGTAAAAGCAGAACACCTTACCGTTAGAAATGAAGTTGGTGTTTTTGATGTTTCTCACATGGGGGAAGTTTTTGTTAGTGGCGAAAAAGCTCTAGATTTCTTACAATACATTACAACTAATGATGTAAGTAAACTTAAACCTGGTAAAATTCAATACACTTGTTTACCTAATACTGATGGTGGAATAGTGGATGATTTCTTGTTGTATATGCTTGCTGAAAATAGTTATTTATTAGTGGTTAATGCATCAAATATGGAAAAAGATTTAGCTTGGATTAATAAGCATAATACCTTTGGATGTGCGATCAATAATCAATCGGATAATTATTCCTTATTAGCTGTGCAAGGCCCTAAGTCAATTGAACTTTTACAGGAACTTACTGTCGTTAACTTATCAGAAATAAAATACTACAATTTTAAAATTGGGAATATTGCAGGTGTTGAGGATGTAATTCTATCTCGTACGGGTTATACTGGTGAAATTGGGTTTGAACTCTATATTAAAAATGAATCTGTAAAACAGGTTTGGGAGGCTATTTTTAGTACTTCAATAGAACTAAAACCTATAGGGCTTGCCGCAAGAGACACTTTGCGTTTGGAGAAAGGCTTTTGTTTATATGGTAATGATATTAATGATACAACATCACCTATTGAGGCAGGACTTGGTTGGATCACTAAATTCACAAAAGAGTTTATAAATCATAAACAATTAAAAGACCAAAAGGAGGGAAGTGCAACTAGAAAATTAGTTGGATTGGAAGTTGTTGATAAAGGAATTGCTCGTAATGGATATCCAATTGTTGATGAAAATGGTATTGAGATTGGTATTGTTACTTCTGGTACTATGTCTCCTAGTTTAAATAAAGCAATTGCAATGGCATATGTTACAAAAGAACTTTCTGAAGTTGGGAGTGAGGTTTATATTCAAGTACGTAAAAAACAAATAAAGGCTGAAGTAGTTTCTTTACCATTTTTGAAATAATGTTAGAAAATAAAAATATATCGGTTTGCTTTACTGCCGATCAGTTTGAAAAATATGCTGATGGGAAATCAACTGTAGTTGTAGTTGATGTATTAAGAGCAACCTCAGTAATTTCTACTGCTTTTATGGAGGGAGTAGAGGCTGTTATACCGGTGCAAACTTTGGATGAAGCACTTTCCTATAAAGGTAAAGAAGGATATATTGTTGCTGCTGAACGTAATGCTAAGCCAATTGAGGGTTTTGATTATGGAAATTCTCCCTTTCATTATATCAATGCGGATGTTAAGGGGAAAACATTAGTACTCACGACAACGAATGGAACTAAAGCAATCCATAATGCAAGAGAGCATAAAGTGATTACTGCTTCTTATATCAATATTGAAGCAGTTGCAACGTATTTAATTGAAGAACATAATGATGTGATTATTTTGTGTTCAGGTTGGAAAGGGGTGTTTAATTTGGAAGATCCAATTTTTGCAGGAAGTTTAGCTACTCTATTATTAGATTCAGGTAAGTATGATTCTAACTGTGATTCCTTATTTGCTTCTAAGCAATTATTGAATAATGCAAATGGTGATTTATTTACTTATTTAGGTGATTCTTCCCATAGGAGAAGATTAAAATCATTAAATATGGAAGATGACACTCGTTTTTGTTTATCACCACCAATTAAATCAGATGTTATTCCAATACTAAAAGGAGATAAATTAGTCATGTTATAAGATGAATAGAAACTTTAAAATAATTGTATTTTTTTTGTTTTTAAGTTCAATCTTATGCGCTTCAATCCCATGGGGATTTTACGCCCATAAAAGAGTAAATAGATATGCTGTATTTACCCTGCCGGAAGAATTAGTTGGCTTTTATAAAAAACATATTGACCACTTAACTGAGCATGCTGTTGATGCTGATAAAAGGAGGTATGCGATAAAAGAAGAGGCACCTAGGCACTATATTGACATAGATCATTATGGTGAAAATCCTTTTCAGGAAATGCCCAGAAAATGGACGGATGCTGTAGAAAAATTTTCACAAGATACTCTACTTGCATATGGCATTGTTCCTTGGCATATTCAAACTGTCTATAACCGATTAGTAAAAGCCTTTCAGGAAAAGGATATTGATTATATTCTGAAAAATTCTGCTGATTTAGGGCATTATGTTTCTGATGCACATGTCCCATTACATACTACTGAAAATTATGACGGTCAGCTAACAAATCAAAAGGGGATCCATGCCTTTTGGGAAAGCAGATTACCTGAACTTTTTGCTGATAATTATGATTATTTGGTTGGTACTGCTGAATATCAATATTCAGTGTTAGATGTAGCTTGGCAGGCAGTTGAAAGTAGTTTTAATTCTTTAGATTCAGTCCTGTTATTTGAGAAGGAGTTGTCTCTAGAGTTTGAACAAGACAAGCAGTATTCCTATGAAAAAAGAGGAACAAAAACTATAAAAGTAAAATCTGCTGATTATTCACTAGCTTATCATACCAAATTAGATGGTATGGTCGAAAGACGATTAAGGCTTTCAATAATAGCTATCGGTAATTTGTGGTATTCTGCTTGGGTAGATGCTGGGCAACCAATACTAGAAGGAATGCAGAAAAGTGACAATCCTTTTACTGAGGAAATTATTATAGACCTCAAGATAACACCGGATGATGCTAGAGGGCATCAGCATTGATTAGTGCGACCAGAAATGTCTTCCTAGGTGAAAGGCTAATTTAATTTTAGCATAAGCACCCATTGAACTAAATTTATCGGTTCTATCTTCAATATATTTAATATCAGCAGTTTTGTTATAAGAAGTAAATGTGCTGTTTGTTGTTCCAGATCCAATGTTAAAGCCAATAATTGGCTCAACTGAGAATATCTCTCTACTATTAAAGTTAAATAGTGACCAACCTACAGCTATTCCAATGTTAGAGCCAAAACTACTGCTCTTATCTTCTGTCCAATCACCATTCTCTAGATCTATATTGTTTTTGTCATTAGTTAACCCAATTCCAAATGAAGTCTCAAAAAACATTGCATTACCTCTTCCTGTTTCTATATAGTATCTTAATTTGGGTGTCGCTCCTAATGTAAGATTGTTTAGTCTGTTAATCATAGTAGTATCATCATCATTTGTATTGAAACCTCCTAAATCTAAACCCAAACCAATTAAAAATCCATCAGCAACAAAATAACCAAAACTTACATTTTTTAAAAATCTATCTTCCCAATCATCAAAATTTGTAGCATCCAAATCATATTGAAAATTTGTTTGCGAATTATAAAAATCACTCCAATCTCCATCTGCTTCAGATATTATAGTTCCGTTAGATGTTATTTTTTCATCAAATTCACCTCCGGTTACCCAATTAAATCCTATATCTAAGCCTGTACCAATTTCAATTTGCCAAATTCCTTTTTCTATTTTTTGTGCACTTAAGTTTAGTGTAAATAAAGTGATTATTCCAAGAGTAATTATTTTTTTCATTCTTTTAGTATAAATTATTTCATTGCAAAAATAGTAAATCCAAACAAATAAGTAATTATTATATATAATATATCATAACTATTTATAATAGTTAAATAAAAAATCCTGCATATGCAAGCTTTAAATTTTCATTAGAATAGTTTATTTATTAAAATAAATAAGCAATAGAAAATGAAATAACACTATTTTTTATTTCATAAACATTTATTTCTGGATCATTAATGAGCATTCCATTTACAATTCCTATATCCTTTATCTTTGCAACAGTTCCCGCTTTCATAAGGCTAGTATTCACCCTAGAATCAATTAAGAAGTTCTCAGTTAAATAATATGAAATCCCTAAATTAACACCTACATCTATTGTCTCTTCTTCATAAGTTCCATCTGGTAATTCTGCTGGTGATTGTAAATGTAATAGATAATTATCATTTTGACCTTTATCAGTTAGGGTATAATCAGGAGTAAGAATAAAAGAAACTGAAGGGCCAAAATTTAGAGCCAATTTATCAGTAGCTTTATAGCTTATTGTAGGATTTAGTTCAACATATGCTAATTTCAATTCATTTGATGTGTTATGTACATCACTTTGGTTTGGATCATAATCATGCGTGTATTCATAAGTAAAGGAAGCACCTTTTTGAGAGTAAATAAGCTCAGGATTGATATACCATTTGTCATTTAAAGCAATTTCCATATAGAAACCTCCTGCAATCCCTATTTGTGATGAAGTTTCAATATTCTTTACTCCTTCATTAGGAGTAGAAATAATATTTGAAATATTTGCTCCAAATTTAATTCCATATTTCATTGGGATTAAACTTTGAGCACTAGTTGCAATAGTTAAAAATGAAATAACTAAAATTGATGCTATTTTTTTCATAGTTTTTTATTAAGAATTTAACATTACTGGCATTACTAACATAAGAGTATTTTCTCCTTCTTCTAAACCATCAAGCGGCAATATAATACCTGCTCGGTTTGGCGCACTCATTTCAATTGAAATTTGCTCAGCACCAATATTGTTTAACATATCAATTACAAACTTAGAATTAAACCCAATTTCCATATCTTCTCCTTCATACTGGCATGATAACCTTTCTTCCGCTTTATTTGAAAAGTCTAAATCTTCTGATGTTATTTGTAATTCACTACCTGCAACCTTAAAACGGATTTGGTGAGTCGTTTTATTGGCATAAATAGAAACTCTTTTGATAGAACTTAAAAGAGCTGCAGTTTCAATTGTTAACTTATTAGGATTTTCTTTAGGAATTACTGCTTCATAGTTAGGATATTTACCATCAATAAGACGGCAGATAATAGTAATATTACCAAAAGAGAACAAAGCATTTGTTTCGTTGTATTCTAAAGTTATATCAGCATCATCAACAATATTATTTTTAAGAATAGTTAATGGTTTTTTAGGAAGAATAAAAGATGCAGTCTTATCTGACTTTACATCCGTACGAGTGTGTCTAACTAATTTATGAGCATCAGTAGCTACAAATGTTGTTTGCTCGCTTGAAAGCTCGCAGAACACTCCTGACATAACAGGGCGCAACTCATCATTACCACTAGCAAATAAAGTTTTGTTAATAGCATTAGCGAGTACATCTCCTTTAATAGTAGTTGAGGATGAGGCTTGTAAAGTTGGCATTTTAGGAAATTCATCAGCATTTTGTCCTGCTAATTTATAATTCCCAAGTTCTGAACTCATCTCAATTCCAAAAGTAATGTTATTGATAATAAAGGATAAAGGCTGATTAGAAAAGGTTTTTAAGGTGTCAATTAAAATTCGAGCAGGAATAGTAATTTTTCCATCTTCATCAGCCTCAACACTAATAGAGGACATCATAGTCGTTTCTAAATCAGAAGCAATAATTGACATTTTATTATTACTTATATTAAATAAAAAATTATCCAAAATTGGCAAAGTATTACTTGAACTAATAACTCCATTTAGTTTCTGTAATTCCCTTAACAATGCTGTACTATTAACTATAAATTTCATTCTATGAGTTGTGTTTTTTAGTGATTTATTTTAAGTGTCAAATATAATTTTTCTATTGATATAGCTGAGCTTTTTATTACTGTAATTGATCAATAGTAATTAACACTTTGTTGAAAACATAATCCTGTATAAGCATAAGCTCTCCATTATTCAATGTAGCATGCATTCGTTTAACAGTAAAGTTATCTTCCTTGTCTTTTATAAACTTACCTGCAATAGCATAAGTTCGTAAAGTATCATTATTTACAATTAGTTCGTGTAGGGGTGTAGCAAACTCTATTTTCTCTTTTTCATCCTTATAGCTTTCACAATTTAATAGTTTAAAAGCATTTAGTAATTGTAATGCTTTTTCTGGATTAAAACTTACTTCATTTTCTGAATTATTAAGTAAAATCATTGATGCTGTAGTTAAGGTAAATGATTTTTCAGGCTCTTGAAAATGATTCACTATAACTCTTACGATTTTTTCAGCTTTTAAACTAAATATATTAGTTGTTCGCCAATCCTTTTCACTTAATTTATTTCCTTGAATTCCGTATCTTGGGGAGAGGAAGCCATTAAAGGAAGGGATGTGAGTAATGAAAGGAATTTCACTGCCAGAAAGAAACATATAAGTTCCTAAATGATTTGAGGTTGAACTACCAATAGTATAGGTTTTGTTAGGTGTTTCTTGATTTGTATAAATTTCAATTTTTACGCCTGTAGTGGCTAAATTTTTAATCACATTATCAAAAGCATTTTTTGAAACTGGTCTTTGAATTCTAATTTGATTGATAGTAGTAAGGATAGTATTAATCGCATCTTTTCTAACTTCATATTTATTATTAACTACCCAGTTTTTTTCATTTCTATTCAAGGTAATAGTCGTACCATTTCTGTCAGCAATAAATATTTTACTTACTGATGCTGTGTCACTTATTGCAAAATTATTTTCAAGACTAATAGTTGATTTACTATCAGAAGATAGAAACCAAATTAATGCAGCCATTAGTATAATAAGTGCAAGGTATAACAATTGTTTTTTAGCCATATTTTCTTTTTTTATACCTTACAAAAAATAAGGCAAATATTAATAATAATAATATTGGAAGAGCAATATTTATTAGCTGAATGATAAATTTGTTTTTTTGAATCTTTTTTTTATCTAACATTCTTAAGCTAAGCTCCTTTACTTTTAAATGTGATAAACTATTATCACCACAAAGGTACTGCACAGCATTGATTATAAAATGTTTGTTTCCAGAGTAAGTGAATTTTAAATTTTTGTCATAACCAAGTGAATAAATCCCTCCAGAATTACTTAAATCATTAGCAATCATATCTCCATCACTTACAACTATCATTTTAGTACTTACACTTTTTTCAATAAATTGTATCTGTTTATTTTTCTGGACTAATTTATTCTTGAATACGGATTCGAATTCTCCTTCTAGCAAGATAGCTATTGATAAAAATTCTTTATTATAACTATTGGTAGTTGGAGGGTTTTCCAAAATGCCTAAACTAATTTTACTAGGAGCAGGATTCAATCTGCTTTCCTTGGAACTGTGCAGAAGAATAGTTTTTCGAATGTTATTTTTAATGGTATCTATTGAACTGACAAATTCACATTTTATCCCATCTAAACCTTTTGAAATAGGATGATTACTATTCGAAACTAATAAAGCAGAGTAGGGCCAACTAAAATAAGATTGTTGGGGCTTATTATTGCTGTATCCTGTTATAATAGGGATTTTAGTAGATCGCAAATCTTCAATCAAATTTGCATTAATACGCACTCCATATCTTAAGAGTTGATCCTCAATATTTAATACATTTTTAGTGGCAATAAAAGTTCCTGATTTATTCTGTAAACTATCCATACTTGCCTTAACTCCATCAACCAACCATAGTACTTTACCTCCCTGCATAATGTACTGATCAATAAGGAGTTTGTCCAAGTTATTGAAAGGAATAGTTGGCTTTGCTATTATGATAGCTTTGTAGGAATTTAAAAGGACTAATTGTCTTGATAAATCAGGCAGCATAGTAGTGCTATCAATGGTAAATTCCTTAATATTAAATCGGTCAACTTTATAGTAATAGGAAAGGTTGAAATTGTCATCTAGTACTGATTCTGTAATATCATAAACTTGTTGTTCGCTTAACTCTCCATTTCCTTCTAAAAAAGCAATTTTAGTTAACCTATTTTTGGTTAAATGCTCAATAGCTGATACAAATTCATATTCAAGCCCTTCTATAGAAGTATTGATATTACTTCCTGGTGTTTCTCCTGGCGATTGCTTTAAAAAATTGACAGCTGATTGTTTGTCTTTATAATAAATAATTGCTCCAGGGAAAACAATCTGATTTACTTGTTTTCCATCTTTTATAATTTCTAAATCAGTAGGGGATAACTTCAGTTTCACTAATTGTTTGAATAAAGCTAATTTCTCGATATCATTGGCAACATTGTTAGGATTAATAAACTCAAAATCAATATTTTTATTTCCTATTGCTTTAAATCGTTTAAGTAAATCTTCAGTTGATTTTTGTAGTTTTTTAAATTCTGCAGGAAAGTCACCTTCCAGATATACTTTAATAAACAACTTATCATCTAAACTATTAATTATTGTAGTTGATGCCTTAGCAAAAGAATATTTATTATCAGCCGTTAAATCAACATTCCAATTAATAAAGCTGCTGAGTATATTTATAAATAATACAAGTACAATAAGTAAAGCTGTTGATATGTATTTATTAGCCTTCATTATGATTTTCTTTCAGTAATAACAAGTTCAGTAAGCTTAATAAATAAAATGGTAAATGATAAAAAATAGATAATATCAGAAAGTTTGACCAAGCCTTTACTCATCATATCATAATGAAAAGAAATTCCTATTTGCTGAATAATCAAATCAAAATTTTTAAAAATGGGAAGTTCACTTAGTACATCAAATCCAAAATAAAATAAAGTGCTTAGTAAAATAGCAAATGCAAAGGAAATAATCTGATTATTTGCTAGAGATGAAGCAAAGATACTAATAGCTGAAAAGAGTGCGCATAAAAAGATTAAGCCAAAATATGAACCCATAATACCTGCTAAATCAAGGTTGCCAACGCTCTCTCCCAAATAGTAAATACTAACTACATAAATTAGTGTAGGAAGTATGGTAAATAAAACCAAAATAAAAACAGCTAAAAACTTGGCTAAGATAATCTGCAATGAGGTAATTGGTTTAGTAATTAAAGTTTCAATAGTGCCTGATGAATATTCTTCAGTAAAAATACGCATACTTATAGCAGGGATAAACAATAAAAAGAACAAAGGAGCGCTAGTAAAAAAAATATCCATGTCAGCATAGCCGTAGCTTAGAATATTCATATCGCTAAAATCCGACCATAATAAAATACTATTTATCAATAGAAAAATACCAATAATTAAATAACCAATAGGCGTACTAAAAAAGACACTTATTTCTTTTCTAAAGAGTGCAATCATTTAAATTCTATTCTAATAATTTCATGTAACTTTAAGCCTAATAAGGTGTTTGCCGTGCCTTTATTCATAGCAATTTGAAGTTGTTGGTTTTCTCCAAAAATAGCTAGCTTATCTCCTGGAGGAACATCATTATATTTTTCAGAAATAATAGTAATTTTTTCATCCTCTCTACCATAATAAATAATAAAATCTCTACCTTTTTGAATATCTAGAAACATTGCTTTATCAATATTGGTGATAGCATTTCCATAATTATCATTATAAACGATAACTCCTTTAATTAAATCTTTTTCTTTTACAGCTTTTAAATCTGTTCTATGTATAAGGTAATCGTTAACAACTGTACCAATCATCTCCATTGTTCCGCCTCTAGCTAAATGGCATGCAGCAGAAGCAAAAATATTTTTTGTAGCAAATGTTAGGCAATTTGATTCTTGAGCAATATTTAATTGGATTATCTTTTCTGCTTTCATCTCAGTTAATAATAAAGAAAAAAGTCCATTGTCAGTCCCAATAAAATAATGGCCATTTGCTTTTACTGCTAAATGCTCGTTTTCAATACTTAACTCATCATCAACACTTATAATATGAATACTACCTACAGGAAAATCTTTATAACAATTACGTAATACAAAAGCAGCTTGGGGTATATTAAAAGCAGTAATATTATTCGTAATATCAACAATTTTAGCGTCATCTAATTGACTATAAATGCTTCCTTTTACTGATGCAAGATAGCTATCCTTTGTCCCTAAATCAGTTGTAAGTGTAATTATTGCCATTTATTATGAAAAGCTATTGATGAAGTAGTTAAAATATTGTTATTTTTGTAACACCAAAATTAAAATAAATCTATGAACAGTATAGTTAATGAGTGAAAAATTAATAACACTTAGTAACATTGAGTTAATAAAACTATTTGGAACTAATAACAGCAAGTTAGATAAGATAAAAACTTTATTTCCTCAAATTAAGATTATATCTAGAGGAGAACAATTAAAAACAATAGGAAGTACTGATCAGATTAAATATTTTGAACAGAAATTAACGGCTTTTATAAAACACATTAATCAATATAATTCTCTTACCATAAATCAAATTGAATGTTTAGTTGAAGGGGATGAGTTAGAAATTCTAAAAACAAAAGATGATATTATTTTACACGGACAAAATGGTAAAGTAATAAAAGCACGAACTGCTAACCAACGTAAAATGATTAGTGAGATTGAAAAAAACGATATGCTATTTGCTATTGGCCCAGCAGGAACAGGAAAAACATACACAGCAGTAGCCATTGCAGTCAAATCACTTAAAGACAGGCAAGTAAAAAGAATAATCTTTACAAGACCAGCTGTTGAAGCAGGAGAGAATTTAGGATTCCTTCCTGGCGATTTAAAAGAGAAGTTAGATCCTTACATGCAACCAATATATGATGCGCTTTTTGATATGATTCCCATAGAAAGATTAAATGAATATATAGAAAACGGAACAATACAGATTGCTCCTTTAGCATTTATGAGAGGTCGCACTTTGGATAAAGCATTTGTGATACTGGATGAAGGTCAAAATAGTACAGAACAGCAAATGAAAATGTTTTTAACAAGAATGGGAAGGTCAGCTAAGTTCATTATCACAGGAGATGAAACTCAAATTGACTTACCAAGAAATCAAAAATCAGGATTAATAAACGCAATTACCATATTGAAAGACATCAAGGATATTAGTTTTGTAACTCTTGATAAAAATGATGTAATAAGACACAAATTAGTAAAAGATATAATTAATGCATATAAAAACAAAAACAATGATTAATACAATTAAAGGAACAAATTTCCAATTACCAGGACAAACAAAATTCTACAAAGGAAAAGTTAGAGATGTGTATACTATAAATAATGAAACACTAGTAATGGTAGCTTCCGACAGAATATCAGCTTTTGACCATGTACTGCCAGAAGGTATTCCTTACAAAGGACAAGTGTTAAGCCAAATTGCAGCAAAATTTTTAACAGCAACAGCTGATATTGTGCCTAACTGGATGGAAGCAACTCCTGACCCTAGTGTAACAATAGGTAAAATGTGTGATCCATTTATGGTTGAAATGGTGATTAGAGGATATTTAACAGGTCATGCTTGGAGAGAATATAAAGCAGGAAAAAGAATTTTATGTGGTGTAGAAATGCCTGATGGAATGGTGGAAAATCAAAAATTTGATAACCCTTTAATAACACCAACTACAAAAGCTGATGTAGGGCATGATGAAGATATTAGCCGTGAAGAAATTTTAGAACAAGGAATTGTTGCTGAATCAGATTACCTACAACTAGAAAAATATACAAGAGCTATTTTCCAAAGAGGAACAGAAATGGCAGCTGAAAAAGGTTTAATTCTTGTAGATACTAAATATGAATTTGGAAAAGATAAAAATGGTGTAATTACTTTAATTGATGAAATTCATACACCTGATTCTTCTCGTTATTTTTACATTAAAGGTTATAAAGAAAATATTGCAAAAGGAGAACAACAAAAACAACTTTCAAAAGAGTTTGTACGTCAATGGTTAATTGAAAATGATTTTCAAGGAAAAGAGGGGCAATCTATTCCTGAAATGAGTGAAGAATATTGCATTTCAGTTTCAGAAAGATACATAGAATTATTTGAATACATTACTGGAGATAAATTTATAAAAGAAGATGTAAGTGATGTGATTAATCGAGTTGAAAAAAATATTTTGAATTATTTAGCTAAATAATTAAATGTTTATTAATCCTTTATTATTAGTAACGATAGTAAGCCTAGGCTTACTATCGTTTTATTACGCTTATTTTTTCTTAAAATTAAATACTTATAAAACAAGTGTTTCAACTTTTAGCGGACCTGTATCAATTATTGTTTGCGCTAAAAATGAGTTTCAGAACCTAAAGGATAAGTTACCCGTAATTCTTAATCAGGATTATCCTAATTATGAAGTAATTGTAGTAAACGACCAATCTGTTGATGATACGGCTGTTTTACTAAAAGAATTTGAAAAACAATATCCTAACTTAGTTGTGGTAACTATTGAGAAACACATTAATCAACGGCCAGGCAAGAAGCTTGCTCTTACATTAGGAATTAAAACAGCTAAGCATGAATACTTACTATTAACTGATGCGGACTGCCTGCCTAACTCTAAAAACTGGGCATTGCAGATGTGTAACAATTTCAATACAGCTGATATTGTATTGGGTTATGGAGGGTATGAGAAAAAGAATGGTTTATTAAATAAACTAATCCGATTTGATACTTTTATTGTAGCTCAGCAATATCTTTCCTATGCGCTTGTAGGTCAAACCTACATGGGTGTAGGGCGCAACATGGCATATAAAAAATCCTTGTTTTTCGAAAACAAAGGATTTGCCAATCACTTGCATATTCCTTCAGGAGATGATGATTTGTTTATACAAGAAATTGCAACTAAAAATAATGTAAGTATTGAAATTATTGAACAAGCACACACTACATCAGCAGTTATAGAAAAATGGGGGGAGTGGGCGTATCAGAAAAGAAGACATATTACAACAGCACCACTTTATAAAACAAAATTTAAAGTCCTTTTAGCACTATATCCTTATGCTCAGTTTTTATTTTGGACTTCTCTTTTATTGCTATTTTTACTTAAAGCACCTATGCAATTTTGCACTATTTTATTAGGGGTAAAAATCATTCTTTCATATCTAGTTAATTATAAAGCAATGAAAGCTTTAAAAGTTATAGATTTATATTGGATTCATCCAGTGTACGAAATAGTATATTTATCTATACAAGGAATTTTTGTATTATTGAATATTATAAGTAAACCAAAAAAATGGAGTAGATGACAGATAATTTGACTGAAAAAGGAAAACGAGATTTAAAGCTAGTTAATAGAGCCTTGGAAGATGGAGATTCAAAAGCGTATAATGAGTTAATGAAACTTTACCGTGACCCGCTTTACTTTATGTTGTACGAAAAAGTAGGAGATCAGGAATTAGCAAAAGACTTAACTATTGAATCCTTAGGTAAAGCATTTAAGAAATTGCACTTATACACTCCTAGTTATGCTTTTAGCACTTGGCTGTACACAGTTGCTCGAAATCATTGTATTGACTATTTGCGAAAGAATAAATTACCTACAATTTCCATAGACAGTATGATGTTGGATGAAGATGGAAAAAGAAATACTTTTGATTTAATTTCAAAGGATTTGAATCCTGAGCAGGAAATGGAAAAAAAACAAAGAATAGCTATATTACGCCAAATTGTTAATCAGTTAAAGCCAAAGTATCGTGACTTAGTAAAACTAAGGTATTTTAAAGAATTAAGCTATGATGAAATTGCAGAAACTCTAGATATTCCTTTAGGAACTGTAAAAGCACAATTACACAGAAGTAGAGAGCAATTATTTAAAATTATGTCTGGAGTAAAAGACGCATACTAGATGCAAATAATCCATAAGTATTTTCCTGAATTAACGGAAAAACAAATTGAACAGTTTACTGATTTACAAGAACTTTACGAGCACTGGAATGCACAGATAAATGTGATTTCCAGAAAGAATATGGATACCCTATATACCAACCATATTTTGCATTCCCTAGCTATTGCTAAGGTTATTCAGTTTGAAAAAGGAACAAAAATATTAGACATTGGTACAGGAGGTGGTTTTCCGGGTATTCCTTTAGCTATATTATTTCCTGAAGTTGATTTCTTACTAGTGGACAGTATTGGTAAAAAAATAAAAGTAGTAAATGAAGTGAGTAATGCAATTGGCTTAACTAATGTTATTGCACTACATGAAAGAGCTGAAAATATAAAAGATCCTTTTGATTTTGTAGTGAGCCGTGCTGTTACCAATATGACAGACTTTAAAAAGTGGGTAAAAGGGAAATTTAATAATACCCATAACAATACTTTAAATAATGGTATTCTTTACCTAAAAGGTGGAGATTTATCAGAAGAACTAAGAGGGATATCTTATTCTAAATACGAAATAGCTGATTTCTTTGAAGAGGAGTTTTTTGAAACCAAAAAGGTGATTTATATTTCTTATTAGGATTTTTATTCAACTACTATCTTCTTTTCCACACTAGCATCATCATACATGTAAAATAGTGGAGTATTCTTTTTAGGTTTTGTTTCTCTTCCTAAAACATCCACTATTTTAATAAGGTTTTTATTTGAGTTTTCTAAATCATGTATAGTGCTAATCAGAGCATCTATTTGCAATTTTAAACCGACAGGCCTGTGGTCCGAAATGTTATAATCGTATGCACTCCAGCTACTCATGTAATCATCAATCCTAATACACGATAGCTCAGAATTAGGTTTAGAAAAATCAGTAAATAACTCATCAGAAATTAGGATATGGTCAAGATGTGAAGGCCAAGTAGGAAAAGAAAAATTAGCAGAACTACCAAGGGCAACTGGAAAATCAACAAACAAATAATCAGAATCGTTTAAAAAGGAGTTGAATACATTATTAGAATTAGGGTCAGTTAGAATATCATTCCAATCTCCAACCACAATTACTTTGTCATTCGAAAAAATACTATCTATATAAGTTTTCAGTAAATTAACAGCGCTTAACCTTCTATTTTCTTCATCAGATGTGTCATTAAGGTCTAATACTCCATCACCACAACACTTTAGATGATTATCAATAATTACATAGTCTTCATTGTTAAAAGTAAGCTCTAATACTTGTGGGGACCTGGGAAAAGCATTCCAATAGGGCTGACTCGTATAGATTTCATACTTTGCATTTACCTGTACAGTATTGGTGTTGTACACATAAGCTAAACCGCCATAATGACTAAATTTAAAATGACAGGCATAACCAGGGATTGTACTT
>JACNFT010000008.1 GCA_014384505.1 Cryomorphaceae bacterium
TTTTTTCATAATGTTAATTTTTTAGTTATTTAAATGTGCTTCTTCAACTTGAAGTATTTCTTGTGTTGTATTGTCATAAATATAAACAATTACTGACATATTTGAAGCATCCCAACCCCCAGCATTCCCATTACCCAGTTCTGCTGTATTTTGAGAATAATTAATATTAAACTGTTCTAGAGTGCTTAAGTTAACTGAAATTGTTTTTTCAATATTATCAGCAGTAGCGTAATTACTTGAAGTACTTAAATTTTCATCAGAAAGCAAAGATCTTAAAGCATGATTGTGTTCGTAATTTTCAACATCCTCAGCTCCATCTTTTTGCCAGTTGATAATATTACTTTCACTTAAGCAAACTACTAAATTATAATCTCCATTGATATTGTTTAATATTTCTGTATTGATAGTAATTACTCCCTCATTTCCAGTCATATTAGTCGTAATGCTAATCCCAAAATCAACTTCTTTTTCTAATTCTGTGATTACTCTAGCTAGCCATTCATCTTTTCCTAGCCTATGTTCGTTCGGATAGCCAATTCTGTTAACCATTCCTCCCGGAAGTCCAATTGCAGAAATACCAAATAAATCATCCCATTCTTTTCCCCATTTTGTTCTGAAATCATATTGATAATTTGGTGATTGGCTTAAAGGATAAGGCCTTGCGAATGTTTTGCTAACATGTAACGCCATTCCAATAATCCGATCGCCATAAAGACCATGTATTGCTTCAAGTTCTCTGGCAGCTGATGGGCAATTTTGACAGGTGTGACCTGTGAAATCTTCAATTAATATTTTCTTGACATATGTATTTGTGTCTGAAGGAGTAACATTTCCTGTGTCAATTTCATAGGGCCCTTCAACTACATCACAAGATGTGATGATTAAAATAAAACTAAAAAGTGTGATTATATTTTTCATATTAAAAACTTGATGATATCGTTAAACTAAATCCGTTTGATGAAGGTACTTCTTTACATACTCCTCCAACACAGAAAATTCCCGCTCTCTTTTTACCATAACCAATGGCAATTCTATTAGCTCCTTTTAAAAAACCACAATTTACATTTACATAATGTAATTGCTTGCTTACATCATGGTTTCCCCAATTATACATGTCTTGCACTGCAAAAAACCAATGTGGAGATATAGTATATTCTGCTAGTCCCATGCTCCAGCTTCCTTCTCCACCATCAGCTAATAGTTCTTGCAATTCAATACGTACAGTATGACCTTTTTTAATTTTATAACTTATATCAGCAATAGCAATAGTGGATTCAACTATTCCGTAAGTTCCAGGTGTTTTTCCTTCTAACACATCTTTGTTGTAGGACTGTTTGGCTATTACACCGGTTGCTCTAATTTTGTTATTAATTTTTTTATGGATTTCTAAGTTTAGGTCTTTATAGTATAACTCTTCTCCTTTAATACTAATAAACATTGGATTGTGTTTCTTATTGTCATTCAAGAATGAGTTACCTCCATTAAGAGCATTAATTCTAGAAAAATTAAATATTATTTTTGTTCCATATTTCCCTCCCAAAAAGCTTCCCTTGTTTATTTTATAAAACACATCAATCTGAGTACCAAACTCACCTTCTGTTTGTGTCGCAGATGGGTAAAGCGCTAATAAAGTATAAGTGTGTTGTTTGGTTAATGTAGGGATATAATTGATTATATATTGTTTTTCTGCAGCTCTCTCTGATCGGAATTCCATGTGGTCCACTCTATGCATTTCTGCTATAATTCCAAATCCTCTTTTAGAGTATGTAAGGCTACTCATTAAAGCATTTCCATTTGCGTAATTATTTCCTTCAGTAGTTAGCGAGCCTACTGGGTCGTTTAGCTTAATTGCATATTCTCCTGAATAGTTCCATCCTCCATTTATTATATTTAAGCGAGTTGAATAAGCAGCAACATTCTTAGGTAATTTAAATTTAGGATTGATATCAGCTTGAAATCTACTCACAAGCCCTTGTCCAATAATTATTTTTGTTTTTGATTCAAGACTGAAGGATTCATTAACATTTACCTCAGCATCAGCCCCTCTAATTATACCATCAGCATAGGTGAAATAAGTTCTACTCTTTCCTATAAATGATTTTAAATAAACTCCTTTTAATGGACTGTATTTTAAGCGAATTCCATCCATTGCGTTATCAGCTCCTAACCCTTTATTCTCATAACTTCTAAAAATTAACCCACTTCCAACTTGTTCGTAATAGTTCCCTGCAGTTACTTCAAGCCCATCAATAGAATAAGCCGCATAACGGAATGGAATCCCATTTCCTTTATAATTATCATCAAAATCCATAAGTGCATTTAGGTAGCTTTCGTAACGCAAGCCTGCAGCAAAATTACCTTTTGTGTAATTAATATTTAAGTAAGCATTATTTAGGATAATCTCGTCAGCTGCATTTGCTCCGATAAGTTCATCCTCCTGGTAGCTTTGCATGTTTAAATCAAAATCCCCATGAATTTCGCCACTATTATTTTGAGCGAAACTATTAAGTGCTAAAAAGGATATAATAAAAGTGTATGTTAATTTTTTAAACATTAGCGTGCTAGTTTTTTGATTTGCTCGAACAGTTCTTCTTCATCACCATCAACATATCCTTTGTGTTGCCAAACTATTTCTTTTTTACTGTTTAGTAAAAATGTATGTGGTACAGTTGAAATTCCCATTGCTCTTTTTAAATCTCCATTTGGGTCTATATAAACTTCATAATCCCAGTCGGATGCATTAACATAAGGAGCTACTTTAGCCATTGATCTTGAATCATCAATTGAAATAGCAACTAGTTTTACACCTGTTTCATCTTGCCAATCTTCATAAACCTCTGCAATAGTATTTAGTTCTTTTTTACAAGGCTTACACCATGTAGCCCAAAAACTTATTACAATTGGCTGGCCATTATTCTCTATTGCAGTAATATTTATACTTCCTCCATCAAGTGTTTTTACATCTACTGAAGGTAAGGTTCTGTTTTGAGCAATACTTGAAGTTGAAATTAGTATAGTTGCTAAAAGGGATAGAAATAGTTTTCTCATTTTACTGGAGTTTTATTTTTGGCTAATTTAAGAATAATAGCTGAATTAAGAGATAATAAAAAACCCTGAAATTTTCAGGGTTTTTTATTGGATTATATGTTGTTAAGAATTACTTAGCTATAGTAATTTTTTTAATTTTAAATATTTTTTCAGTATTTGTTTCTAGCATATAAACTCCATTGCTTAAAGTAGATACATCAATCATTTTTTGTGTTTGTGACGTTAATACTAGCTTTCCAAATACATCATAAATATTTACTGAATTGTAAATCCCATCAATAGTTAAAACATCTTTTACCGGGTTAGGATATATGTTAATCTCTAATTCAGCATTTTCATTAATTACAGTTACGTTACATAATGCATCACATGAGCCTAATGAACTATATTGACCTAATCCTGTTCCCGGGTCAATGCAATCATTATTTACACAATCCCATGAAGCTGGTGTAAATCCTGATAAAGCAACAGATACTGCGTTTAA
>JACNFT010000070.1 GCA_014384505.1 Cryomorphaceae bacterium
CGTTTTAAAATCATCTTTCATGTTAGTAAGGAAGACCTGAACATCAACAATATTATCCCAAGAGGAGCCAGCATCTTCCAGAATAAATCGAATATTTTCAAAAACAGAATGACATTGAGCTTCAATATCGTAATTGTCTATATCTCCACTAGCATTTAGTGTTACACCAGGAATATCAATTTGGCCTGCTTTTCTTGGCCCTACACCAGATAAAAACAATAAATTCCCAACTTTACGAGCATGAGGATATAGCCCTACTGCCTGAGGCGCTCTATCTGAATTAAATTTTTCTCCGTTCATTTCTTTAAATTTCTTTATACATATAATAATGAGGACCTATTGCTTCAATGTCAAAAAGCTCTCCGATAATCTTAAATCCTACAGATTTATAAAAATTGACTGCTCCTAAACGGGCATTACACCACAGTATATCACAATCACTTTTTTTAAGTTCTTTAAATGATTCTACCATTAAATTTCTAGCATAACCTTTTCTTTGAAAGTTAGAATCAGTTGCCATTCCTCTTAATCTATATGCATTATTCGATTTTATTTTCATTGATGTCTGAGCATAAAATGTTGCGCAGGTTACAATTTTTCCATCTAGAATACAAGCCATGTGAAAAGTGCCCTCTTCATAATCCTTCAAATAAGATGTGGTAGAAAAATCTTGTCCTTTTCTTAATTCTGAATGCCTTAAAGGTTTAATCTTCTCAGCATCTACTTTATTTATTTCAACTTGCAATTGTGCTATCATCTTTATATTTTAACACATACATTTTTAGATTCTGTGAAAAATTGAAGAGATTTAAAACCTCCCTCCCTTCCAACACCTGACTGCTTCATCCCCCCAAAAGGAATTCTTAAATCTCTAAGCAACCAAGTATTAATCCATACAATACCAGCATCAATATTTGCAGCAACTCTATGGGCTTTACTTATATTTTCGGTAAATATAGAAGCTGATAAACCGTACCTTGTAGAGTTAGCCATTTCTACTACCTGTTCTTCTGTTTTAAATGGAATTAAAGATACAACAGGTCCAAAAATCTCTTCTTGATTAATATCACAATCAGAAGAAAGTCCTTCAATAATTGTAGGCTGAAGATAGTAGCCATTTTTCAAAACTCCTTCAAGTATTTCCCTCTCTCCACCAATTAAAATTTTTGCTCCTAAAGTTTTTGCTAACTCAATTTTCTCTAAAATTTTCTCCATATGACTTTTGGAAACTACCGCTCCTAAATTAGAGGATGCATCTTTTGGATCTCCTACTTTTAGTTTTGCTGTTTTGGCAACTAAAGCATCTTTAAATTTATCGTAAATCTCTTCTTGAACAAACAGACGAGAACCACACAAACAAATCTGACCTTGATTGGTAAATGCTGCACGAGCTGCCATACTTACTGCCTTATCAAAATCAGCATCTGCAAAAATGATGTTAGGGTTTTTACCTCCTAATTCCAAGGAAAGTTTTTTGAACATTGGTGCGGTAACTGTAGCTATATGCTTTCCGGTAACGGTACCTCCAGTAAAAGAAACAATAGGCACATCAGGATGAGTAGTTAAGGGGTCTCCCGTTTTACTTCCCAATCCGTGAACGATATTTAAAACTCCTTTTGGTAATCCTGCTTCAATACAAATTTTACTTAATATATAAGCCGTCATTGGAGTAACTTCAGAGGGTTTTGCTACTACTGTATTTCCTGCAGCAAGAGCTGGAGCAATTTTCCATGTCAATAAATATAAAGGTAAATTCCAAGGAGAAATACAAGCCGCTACACCAACTGGTTGACGTAAAGTATAGTTAATAGCCATTCCGTCCATTTCATGCATTTCGGAGCTATCGTGTAGTATTGCGCCAGCAAAAAAACGAATATTAGCAGGGGCTCTTGGAATATCCACATGAGCAGCCAAAGATTCTGGTTTTCCATTGTCTTTACTTTCTGCTTTTATTAGTTCATCAGAATATTTTTCAATGGTATCTGCTAGTTTCATTAGTATGTCAGAACGCTTTTGTTTTGTGGTTTTACTCCAAGTTTTAAAAGCTTCCTTAGCTGCTGCTACTGCATTATCAATATCTTTTTTTTCAGAATCCGGGATTAAGGAATATACCTGCCCATTAGATGGATTATAATTATCCAAATAATTTCCGCTTGTTGGTGCTACCAACTCCCCATTTATATAATTTAGAATATTTTCCATTTATAAACTTGCTGTTCTACCTCCATCTACTGGCAGGTTAATACCATTAATATAACTTGCTGCTGGACTACATAAAAAAGCTACAGCATTTGCTACTTCATTCGCCTGTCCAAATCTATTAGCAGGCACGGATGATTTCATTAAATCTGCAATTTGTTCTTCAGTTCTTCCTTGTGCCTCTGCTTTCTTTGTAATCAAAGTTTTTAATCGGTTTGTATTGGTAAATCCTGGCAATACATTGTTTACGGTAATTCCATAAGCACCTACTTCAATAGAAAGAGTTTTTGCCCAAGAAGCAACTGCTGCTCGTATTGTGTTGGAAACTCCTAATCCAGGGATTGGCGCTTTTACTGAAGTAGAAATAATATTGATAATTCTACCAAAATTAGCTACTTTCATTCCATTTATTACTTTTTGTACCAATAGCTGATTGTTTACTAAATGCATTCTGAATGCATCTTCAAAAGATTCAGTATTTGCATCAGTAATTGGGCCTCCTGCAGGACCACCAGTATTATTAATTAGGATGTGATAATCATCAGCAAGGGTAGATATTCTTCCTTTTAAACTTTGGCTATCCGAAAAGTCAATACAGATAAAAGAGTGGATTTGCCCCTTACTTTTATCCAATTCATTTAGCACATCTAAAAGTTTACTTTCATTTCTGGCAATAAGAGTAATGTTTGCTCCTAATTTTGCCAATTCAATTGCAGATGCCTCACCAATTCCTTGTGTGCTACCGCATACAATTGCATTTTTATTTTTTAAATCTAAGTTCATTTATTCTATAATTATTTTTTTCTCTACCGTTCCATCATCATAGATGTAAAAGAGAGGTTCGTTCTTTTTACCTTTATTTTGTCTTCCTAAAACATCAATAATGCTAATAAGCTTTCTATCCCTTATTATATTAATATCAGTGATAGCTGTTGATGTTGGATTATATGTTAATATACAAGTGTCAGATACAAACGCACCAGTACTATATTGATATACAAAATACATAGTTAAAGGATAAGTAGCATTAGTGTTACTAAGAATAGAATAATTATACCAAGTTGTATCATAATTAAAGGCTACAAATAAATTCATATTACCTGTTTGTATAGTGTCTCCATTTGCATCAATTGTAAAGGCAACGTGTGGATAATTCAAAATAGAATTATAACCATTATATATAGCTATATTCATTGTTAAATTAGTATTATCAATTATTACATCTGTTATTAAAAGTGAATCTGAGCAGTTAAGATTACTCCCATTAATAACAGTAAACTCTCCAATCATTCCATTTGGAATATGAGGAGTGCAAACATATTGATACAGCCCAGCGACTTGAGGTATATATTGAAAAAAAGTGTCTGCAGGCATTTGCCATATTTGATCAAAAGGAACTGCTCCAGCAGGAATATTATTAGACGTTATAGTATGAGGCATCATTGGAAGTAGTCCAAAAAAAGGTTCCCACTCTATTGTGTCTCCCAATTGAATTGTAATATTACCTGGAACGAACTGATAATAGCCGCCCCATACTCCTATTTGATGAATTGTTCCTTTTGAATTAAAAGCAGAAAGAATGAATAATATAAGTAGTCCTTTTTTCATAATTTTATTTTTTATAATTAAATCCTAATGTATCTTTTATATTTTGTGGTAATTCTGGTAAGTAGGAGCGAGAAATCATTAGTGTTGAAATATTCGCCAAATCAGTAAATATCTTGTGTTTGTCCACTGTTTCTTTCAAATACCCTTGACCAGAACTTCCCCCAGTTCCTATTTTTTGTCCTAACATTTTTTCTACCATTTGAACATGCCTAAACCTCCAAGTTGCAATTTTATGATCGAACTCCACCAAACTTCTAAGGAACTGGTACGGTAAATGTAAGATAGGTTGATCCCTGTACAAATTAATTAATAGTGCTGACATTGTCGCTCTGTAAGAAAGTGTTGTTTCTCCCTCTTGAATCGCTTTATTATGTTCAGATTCAGAAAGCACTCTTTCAAAATACTTTTTGTTTTCCTCTATCATACGAATTCTGATTTCTCTATCGTTATCCGTTAAGTTTGCTGCTTTAATTCCTGAAATTTCTTTATCCAACATTTGATTTACTGCACCTTCATATTTTTGAGTAAAATCAAAACCGTCCATGTTTAAAAATGGGATTCTTTCTAACCATTTCTCCACTAAAGAGAATAAAGATTCAGTTGCTTCTAAATCTAAAATTTCTTCTTTGTTTTCTCCTTCAAACTGACTATGATAAGGACATCCTCCAAACTGATGTCTTTTCTTAATTTTTAAGCCAAGCATTACTTCTATTTTTCTGAATTGGTGTGACTGAAAACCAGATGCAGGAGATAAATGATCTCTAAAATCTAAGAAATCCAATGAAGTCATAGTTTCTAAAATATCCAACTGCCCAATAAGAGTAGTCATAATTTTATTCACCCTATCCATTCTCCTAACAATTACACCAACATTACTTTCGTTAATTTTATCGGCTTTAAACAAGTCCATAGTAGACCCTATCTCATGCAGGATTTGCTTAAACCACAATTCATACGTTTGATGAATGATGATAAACAACATTTCCTCATGTGCCGCTTCTTTTCCATCTCCACTAAGTAGATTTTGTGAATCCAAAACTTTATCAAGAGATAAGTAATTTATATAGTGTACGGATGTTGTTTCTTCTGACATTTATTCATTTTTATAATGTAGTAAAAGTAAGCAATCTGATTTAAAAAATCAAAACTGAAATTACAAAAAATAAATAGCATAAAATACTCAAGGATTCTACCCAAAATGAAAAGTACATTTCACCCCTTTTTTCATCCGATTTTACTATAAAAATTGAAGCAACAAAATACAGTAAAATTAATGCTAGTAAATTTGAAGATATTAAGGTATTTTCTAAGTACTGAAAAACTGATATTACCACACAAATAAACAAAGAAAAAAGGGCAATAAATCTAGCTTTTAAAACACCAAAAAACAAAGGAATTGTTTGTAAATTTTGAGCATCATACTTCAAATCTCTAATATCAAAAGGGATAGTTATAGCGAAAACAAACAAAAATCGTGACACCAAGTGCAATTCAATGTTTTGTGAAATGGTGATGTTATTTTCAAGCACCAATAAAAGCATAGTGCTTACAGCCCAAACAAAAGAAATGATGAAAATTTTACTGAATGGAATTTTTCTTAATCCAAATGGATATAAAACAGAAAGCAAGCCTAAAACAACTATAACAACTTGAGTTATTAATTGGAATTCAAAAAAACTATAAACACTTACTAAACCTCCACATGCCATTAATACATAAATAGCAATATTCTGCTTTGCTAGCCATACTTTACGGACATGATTCAATCCTTTTTCAATCCTAACAACCCTTTGAAAGTTATAGGTAAATAAAGTGGCGAAAAATACAAACTGACTAATTTGATAATTTGAAGTCCTAAACAATAATTCCGAACTCAAAGCCAAGGCAAGCACACAAAATGCAACCCAAAGATTACTAAAAACAAGAAAGCGAATTAATGATTTCACTTTTCAAAGATAAAAAAAGAAAGTAGTTTCAACCAGCAAACAATAACTAGTCACTAAAACCTTACATTACAATATTTACAATTCTTTTAGGAACCACAATCACTTTCTTTGGAGATTTCCCTTCTAAATAATGAGCTGTTTTTTCATGTTTCATCACCTCAGCTTCCACCTGTTCTTTAGTCATTTCAGCAGATAAAGTGATTTTAAATCTCATTTTTCCATTAAATGAAACTGGGTAGTTCACCTCATCTTCTACTAAATAACTAGCATTAAAGGTTGGGAAATTTGCCTTAGTAACTGAATTTTCATTTCCTAATTTTTGCCAAATCTCTTCAGAAATATGTGGCGCATAAGATGAAAGTAAAATTGTAAAATCAGAAATTATTTCTCTGTTACTACATTTTTGTTCCGTCAACTCATTTATACAAATCATAAAAGTACTTACTACCGTATTAAAAGAATAACGCTCAATTTCTTCCTCTACTTTTTTAATGGTTTTATGCAGGGTCTTGTAATTGTCTTTTGTTGGTGTTTCTTCTGAAACTGAAAAGTTATTTTCTGTATCATGTACCAAACGCCAGAACTTGCGCAGGAAATTATGCACCCCATTTATTCCTTTCACATCCCAAGGCTTAAACTGCTCTAGTGGTCCTAAAAACATTTCATACAAACGCAAAGTATCTGCCCCAAAATCTTCTACCAAATTATCAGGGGTTTGTACATTATATTTTGATTTCGACATTTTTTCCACCTCATGTCCGCACAAATATTTCCCATCATCATTTAGAATAAATTCAGCATTAGCATATTCTTCTCTCCAATTTTTAAACGCCTCCACATCCAACTCATCATTATCCACAAAGCTGATATCAGTATGTAATCTTGTAGTTTTGTGTTCCTTTCTCTTGTCAAAACTCACAAAAGTATTGGTGTCATTTATTCTATACACAAAGCTCGACCTACCTAAAATCATTCCTTGGTTTATCATTTTTTTAAACGGCTCATCAAAAGAAATAAATCCTCTATCGAATAAAAATTTAGTCCAGAAACGAGAATATAATAAATGACCGACAGCATGCTCAGCACCTCCAATATACAAATCTACTTGTCCCCAATAATCTGATTTTTCTTTTGCACAAAACTCCCCATCATTATTTGGGTCCATGTATCGCAAAAAATACCAAGAACTTCCTGCCCAACCTGGCATGATATTAGTTTCCATTCTATCTCCTTCAAATACACTCCAGTCCTCTTTTTTTGCTCTTGCCAATGGTGGTTCACCACTTGCCGTTGGTAAATATTTATCAACCGCAGGCAATGTAACTTGCTTGATATCGTCTAAAATATAAGCTGTATCATTTTTATAATATACTGGGAATGGTTCTCCCCAATATCTTTGACGGCTAAATATCGCATCACGCAAACGATAATTTATTTTACCTTTCCCAAAACCTCCTTCTTCAATTTTAAAAATTGCTAAATTCATAGCCTTCTTAACTGTCAGACCATTTAAAAAATCAGAATTCGCAATTTTTACATTTTTGTCCTCATTTGCACCTTCACTCACATCAACTCCTTCAAAAATATTTATGATTTCCAAACCAAAGTGATTAGCAAAATCCCAATCCCGTTGATCACCACATGGAACCGCCATAACAGCACCCGTTCCGTAAGACACCAACACATAATCTCCAATCCAAACTTGAACTCTATCTCCTGTAAAAGGATGAATAGCATAAGCTCCAGTAAACACTCCACTCACACTATTATCAGCTTGCCTATCTCTTTCTGATTTTAGTTTTGCTGTATTTACATATCCTTCTACTTCATCTATTTGTTCAGCAGTTGTAATTATATTTACTAACTCATGCTCTGGAGCTAAAACCATAAAATTAACTCCAAAAATAGTGTCTGGGCGAGTAGTAAATACTTCTATTTCATTTTCAGAGTTTTCCAATTTGAAAATTACGGAAGCGCCTTTGGATTTTCCTATCCAATTTTTTTGAATTTCCTTTATTGAATTCGACCAATCTACTGTATCTAATCCTGAAATTAAACGATCGGCATAAGCTGTAATTCGTAAAGACCACTGCTTCATTAGTTTTTGTTCTACTGGAAAACCTCCTCTTTCTGATAAACCATCTTTCACCTCATCATTGGCTAATACAGTTCCTAAGCCTTCACACCAGTTTACCCAAGTGTCTGATAAAAATGCTAATCGATAATTCAATAGCATTTTTTCTTTTTCTTTTTCTGTGAAATGATTCCACTCTTGAGCTGAAAATTGTGGTGTATTATCATCACAAACTGCTTGAGAATTATGATTTCCATTTTTTTCAAAATAAGCTATCAAATCGGTAATTGGCAAGGCTTTATCATTCGTATTGCAATAACAAGAATTAAACAATTGCTTAAAAATCCACTGTGTCCATTTATAATAATTAGGGTCAGAGGTTTGTACTTCTCTACTCCAATCGAATGAAAAACCAATTTGATCTAGCTGTTTTCTATACCTTTCTGTATTGTCTTTTGTAGCTACTGCTGGGTGAATACCTGTCTGTATAGCGTATTGTTCAGTTGGTAAACCAAAAGAATCATATCCCATGGGGTGCAAAACATTAAAGCCCTTTAATTTTTTATAACGAGCGTATACATCAGAAGCAATATAGCCTAGAGGATGACCAACATGCAATCCTGCACCTGAATGATAAGGAAACATATCCAACACATAGTATTTTTCCTTACTTGAATCTTACGAAACTTTATAGGTCTCTTTCTCTTTCCAGTAAGCTTGCCACTTCTTTTCTAGCTTGTTAAAATTGTAATCCATCTTATAATATTATTCAGTTTGCAAAGTTAATGAATAACATCAATTAGTAATTTGTATTTTTATATTTTAGCAAACTATATGAAAACAGGTAATAACACATCATTAAATAGGCAAATTTTATCGTCATCTGCCTCAGTTGTGATTAGCTTATCATTGGTGTTGTTTGTAATTGGACTACTTGGTCTTGTTCTGATAAATGCACAAAGACTATCTAATTATGTCAAGGAAAATATTGGCTTTACTATTATGTTAAAGGAAGGAGTGAATGAAATGGAAATCATCAATTTTCAAAAGATATTGGATGCTGCTGACTTTGCAAAAAGCAGCACTTTTGTTTCAAAAGAACAAGCTACAAAAGATTTACAAAATGATTTGGGAGAAGATTTTGTTTCTTTTTTAGGATATAGTCCACTTTTATCCTCTGTTGATGTAAAGTTAAATGCTAGTTATGCCAACACAGACAGCTTAGCAGTTATCAAAACTGAATTGAATGATTACCCCGTAGTTCATACTATTTTTTATCAGGAAAATTTGATTGATAAGCTCAACAGCAATGTAAATCGCCTGAGCTTTTTCTTACTTTCTTTTTGTCTTTTATTATTCGTCATAGCTTTTGCTCTTATCAATAATACAATACGTCTTTCTGTTTATTCCAAACGATTCTTAATCCGAACAATGAGGCTTGTTGGAGCAACAAATAGCTTTATACAAAAACCTTTTTTAGTGAAAGGAATATACCAAGGAATCTATAGTTCTATTTTTGCTATTTTCATGCTTATTGGTTCTATACAACTCATACAAAGCGAAACGGCAAGCATGCTAAACATTACCGATTTAAAAATTATTGGATTTATATTTATCTTGATATTTATCTTTGGATTTTTCCTCAGCTGGATATCTACATTTTTTGCAGTACGAAAATTTATTAAACAAAACGAAAGCGAACTTTACAACTAAAACACTACCTATGGACTTTGCATTTTCAAAAAAGAATTACATTTTATTATTTGTTGGTTTAGCCTTTATGGCAAGCGGACTAATCTTGATGATTGGAGGAGGGTCAGATGACCCATTAGTATTTTCAGATGAGATATTTAATACTACTCGTTTAACAATCGCTCCTATTTTGCTTGCAGCTGGTTTCATTATTGAAATTTTTGCTATAATGCATAAAGGGAAACAAGCTTAACATATGGAAATAATCAATGCTATTATCCTTGGAATTATTCAAGGACTAACTGAGTTTTTGCCCGTTAGTAGTAGTGGGCATTTGGAAATTGCAAAAGCCATTTTAGGAGAAAATAAAGTAGGAGAAGAAAGCCTACTTATGACAGTAGTACTACATTTTGCTACAGCACTTTCTACTATTATTATTTTTCGAAAAGATATTCTAGAAATCCTAAGCGGATTGTTACAGTTCAAAAACAATGATTCTTTTTGGTTCTCCTTAAAAATTGTTCTTTCAATGATACCTGCAGCTTTAGTGGGATTGTTTTTTAATGATGAAATAGAAGCTCTTTTTGGAGGAGCCTTAACGCTTGTAGGAAGTATGCTTTTAGTTACTGGATTATTATTATTCCTAGCTGATAAAGCAAAAGCATCAGCAAAAAAAGTAGGTATTAAACATGCTATTCTTATTGGAATCTCACAAGCTATTGCCATCTTACCAGGAATTTCTCGATCAGGAGCAACTATTTCAACAGCTGTACTATTAGGGATAGACAAAGAAAAAGCAGCACGATTCTCCTTCTTAATGGTTGTCCCATTAATCTTTGGAAAAATGGCTAAAGATATATTATCAGGAGATATACAGTATGAAACTACAACATTCATCCCCTTAGTCATAGGTTTTATTTTTGCTTTTCTGACAGGTATGTTTGCTTGTAAATGGATGATAAAATTAGTAAAAAGCAGTCAATTGAAATATTTCGCTTATTACTGCTTTGCGATTGGAGGGATTGTAATTGCTACATCCCTTTTATAATATGGAAAGATTCCCTGAAACTGTACAGGATTTTTTGGATGGGCAAATCCTTTTGATAAACAAACCTTTAGGATGGACTTCCTTTGATGTGGTGAAAAAAATTAAAAACCTCATACGAACAAAATATAGTTTAAAAAAACTGAAAGTTGGACATGCCGGAACTTTAGACCCTTTAGCTAGTGGGTTACTCATTGTGTGTACTGGTAAATTTACTAAACGAATTTCTGAATTACAAGGGCAAGCAAAGATTTACACTGGTGATATTACCTTAGGAGGAACTACTCCAAGTTATGATTTGGAAACAGAGATAGATACTAAATTTGAAACTAATCATATTACTGAAAACCTTATTAAAGAAACTACTGCGCAATTTATTGGAGAAATAGAGCAGAAACCACCTATTTTTTCAGCTTTAAAAAGAGGTGGGGAACGCCTATACGAAAAAGCAAGAAGAGGAGAGAGCTTTGAAATTCAAGCAAGAAAGGTAAGTGTTCATTCTTTTGATATCAAAGCTATTGAAATGCCAAAAGTAAGTTTTGAAATAAAGTGTAGTAAAGGAACTTATATACGATCAATAGCTTATGATTTTGGAACTGCATTAAACAGTGGAGCACACCTTTCAAAACTATACCGTACTGCTATTGGGAACTACCAATTAGCAGACGCCCTAGATGTATCTGATTTTGAAAAGCAACTAAACAGCTAATCACTTGACTTCTGCTTGTCAATACTTTATATTTGCCGGCTTAAAATTACCCCCTTCAGGAGTTTCCTAAAGGCAAAACTAAAACCAAAATTCTATGAAGTATAAATTGTCAATGTTTAAGTTTGACTTACCACAAACAAGAATTGCAAATAAACCTTCTGAAAACCGTGAAGATGCTAAACTAATGGTTTTACACAGATCAACAGGAGAAATAGAACATAAAACAGTTGCTGATCTTGGAGATTATTTTGATGAAGGAGATGTAATCGCAACAAACAACTCTAGAGTATTTCCGGCAAGACTTTACGCAAATAAAGAAAAGACTGGTGCAATGATTGAGGTATTCTTGTTAAGAGAATTAAACCAAGAAAACAGACTTTGGGATGTATTGGTTGACCCAGCAAGAAAAATAAGAATAGGTAATAAATTATTCTTTGGTGATAATGACGAATTAATTGCTGAGGTAATTGATAACACAACTTCAAGAGGAAGAACATTACGTTTCCTTTTTGACGGGACACATGAAGAATTTAAAGAAACCTTAACTGCATTAGGCAAAACTCCTTTACCAAAGCATATTGATAGAGAACCAACTGAACAAGATACTGAACGTTTTCAAACAATTTATGCTAAACATGATGGATCAATTTCAGCACCAACTGCAGGCATGCACTTTAGCAAGATACTGATGAAACAAATGGAGCTGAAAGGAGTTGAGTTTGCTGAAACCACTTTACATGTCGGACTTGGTACCTTTAATGATATTATGGTAGAAGATCTTTCAAAACACAAAATGGAATCAGAAGAAATTATTATTCCACATGAAGCTGCTATAAAAATTAACAAAGCAAAAAATACAGGAAGAAAAATTTGTGCTGTAGGAACAACTGTAATGCGTACTTTGGAGAGTTCAATTTCCACTAAAAGTGAAGTTATTCCTTTTACGGGCTGGACAAATATCTTTTTGTTCCCACCACACACCTATCAAATTGCTAACTGTATGTTAACTAATTTCCATTTGCCAAAATCATCATTAATGATGCAAGTAGCAGCATTTTCAGGATTAGATCTATTGAAGAAAGCTTACAAAGAAGGCTTAAAAAATAAATATAATTTCCATACTTATGGAGATGCTATGTTAATTCTATAACATGCAAAAAGTTGCTTTAATAGTTGCTGGAGGAAAAGGCGAGCGTATGAATGCGGATATCCCAAAGCAGTTTTTACTATTAAATGGCACACCTATATTGATGCATACTTTAAAACAATTTTCTCACTTTGAGGAAATTGTTTTGGTTTTACCCCACTCGCAATTTGATTATTGGCAAGAATTATGTATTACCTATAACTTTACTCAAAAGCATACTTTAGTTGCCGGAGGGGCAACAAGGTTTTATTCTGTTAAAAATGGATTAGAAAAAATAGACGAAAATTCAGTTATTGCAATTCATGATGGAGTTCGTCCGCTTATTTCTACAAAATTAATTAACAGCCTAATTACTAAAACTAAAAATGGTGTTGGAGTAATTCCAATTGTTCCGGTAAAAGATTCTATTCGCAAAATGGAGGGAGAAAACTCTGTACATATTAATAGAAGTAGTTTGTTTAAAGTTCAAACTCCACAATGTTTTTTAAGTACTGATATAAAGGAAGCCTATACTCAAGAATTCTCCGATACTTTTACAGATGATGCTGCTGTGTTTGAAGCAAATGGAGGAGAAATAATTACTCTTTTAGGAGAAGAAAAAAACCTAAAAATAACTACCCAAGAAGATTTAAAAATTGCTTCTATATTAATTTAGTAATTTTATTTTCAGCTAAACTTTTTATCAAATTTACACCAGGGGTTTTCCCTTTTTCAAAAGTTCCTAATTGCTCAAAACCTAAAGCTTCCGCTCCATTTTTACAAGCTATTTTTAAAAGGGTATTCAAGTCAAAATTAGAGTTTTTTTGAATAACAATGAGTTCCTCTAAAATTGAAAGAGAATCATTAGAAGCTAAACTATCTGTTCCTACACACAGCTTATCCGTGTCAAAAATGGAATAATCTGGTAAAGCATTTTCAATAAACAAATTTGCTTTAGGGCAAGTACAATAATAATTATCGGTTATATCTTCTTTTTTAGTAAATGTATTATGAACTAAAAGCACTTTCTTATCGCCTAATTCTTGCAAAATATCAGTCGATTTATTTCTGTTTTCCCAAATACTTACATTTGCTTTCATTCCATTTAACCAAGTGAAAAAAGCACCTTCTTTATTTTCAAAAAGTTGATTTTCTTCTTTTGTTTCTTGCATATGAACCGTTAATAATTCATCCTCCTCATCAAAAGCATTGTTAATCTTTTTCATTAGAACTGGAGGAACTGAATAAGGTGCATGAGGTACAATACTCGCCTTTTGACCAGCAGCTCTAAATTCATTTTTTAGTTCTATTGCTTGACTAAAGACAACATCAAGCTTATTTATATCCACTCCAAAAGTTTCTATAAAATTATAATACTTCAAATTCTCTTTTTGCTTTTGTTCTATCGTATCGCTAGTATTACAAATATCGCCAACGGCAACAATTCCATTGTTAATCATTTCTTGTTCAGCTTTCTCAATTGCATTTTGTTTTTCAAATACTGAAAAATCATCTCGCTTTCTTATGGTACCTGCAAATTCCAAAAAACCTTTTCCTTTTTCAGCATTTCCTTTAAGGTGTGAAAGTTCCAAATGACAATGTGCATTCACAAATCCAGGGCATAGTAATCCTTCAAATATTTCTAATTTATCTTGAGGTACTTCACTCCTATTTTTAAAAATAGAAATAACCCGCCCATCATTAGAAATTTGCAGAACCCCCTCTTTTATTGGGGTAATATATAATGGAAATAAATAATCGGCTGTTAAAAATCGCATAGCACAAAAGTAATATATCTTTGCAAACGAAATGGAAGAAAAAAAAGACATCAGAAATACAAGTGTTGAGGACTTACAAAAGTTCTGTGCAGAGCATAAACTACCTAAATTCAGAGCTAAACAAATACAAGAATGGCTATGGAAGAAAAAAGCAGTTTCTTTTGATGAAATGACTTCACTTTCAAAACCCATGCGAGATTTGTTTGCGACCCATTTTATCATTAATGCGGTTAAAATTCACAAAGGAGAAAGAAGTATTGACGGAACTATAAAATACAGCTTACAACTACACGATAAGTTATTGGTAGAAGGAGTTTTAATCCCATCTAAGAATCGATTAACCGCTTGTGTATCTTCACAAGTTGGCTGTAGCTTAGCCTGTGAATTTTGTGCTACTGGAACATTAAAATTAGCTCGTAATTTAACAGCTGCAGAAATATATGATCAGGTATTTATACTGAATGAAGAAGCAATTTCTAATTTTGGGAAACCACTTTCTAATATCGTATATATGGGAATGGGAGAACCTTTATTAAACTATAATGCAGTATTGGAAAGTATTAATCTTATCACAACGGAAAAAGGGCTTGGCATGTCACCAAAAAGAATTACCGTTTCAACAGCAGGTATTTCTAAAATGATAAAAAAATTAGGAGATGATGGTGCTCGTTTTAACTTAGCCATCTCGTTACATTCGGCAACCGATAGTAAAAGAGATATTCTTATGCCTATCAATCAGAAAATTAATCTGGAAGAACTCAGAGAGTCTGTGCGTTATTTTTATGATAAAACAGCGAGTAGAGTTACTTATGAATATATTTTATTTAAGGACCTTAATGATAGTATTGAAGACGCTCAAAAATTAGTGCAATTCACAAAAGCAAGCCCTTGTAAAATCAACTTAATTGAATACAATACAGTTGATGATTTACCTTATGAAAAATCATCTAATAGAGTTACCGAAAACTTTATGAAATACTTGGAGGAACGTAACATTCTTGTTACCCTAAGAAAAAGTAAAGGGAAAGACATTAATGCCGCTTGTGGGCAATTGGTAAACAAACTAAAATAGATTTCAACAAAGCTATTTGCAGGTTTTCTCACAGAGAAATCTTTGTATATTCGCACTTCTAGTTAACATCTATTTTGTCAGTAATAAAAAACATAAAAGCTCCTATTAAAGAGGAAATGAATTTATTTGAACAGAAGTTCAAAGATTCCTTAAAGAGTAATGTTTCATTATTAGATAAAATAATGCATTACATCATAAAGAGAAAAGGAAAGCAAATGCGACCTATGTTTGTTTTTTTATCAGCAAAACTCTTTGGTAAATTTGAAGAAAATACTTACCGTGCCGCATCCATGATTGAGTTGTTACACACAGCAACATTGGTGCATGATGATGTGATTGATGAGGCTAATTTTAGAAGAGGGTTCTTTTCCATAAACTCAATTTGGAAAAATAAAATTGCTGTACTAGTCGGTGATTTTTTATTAAGTAGAGGTTTGTTATTAGCAGTGAAAAATGAGGAATTTGAACTCTTAAAAATAATGAGTACTGCCGTACAGGACATGAGTGAAGGGGAACTTTTACAAATTGAGAAAGCTCGAAAACTTGACATTACGGAAGAAGTTTATTTTGATATTATTCGTCAAAAGACAGCTTCCTTAATTGCTGCTTGTTGTGCTAGTGGAGCTAACTCAGTAGGACAAAATAAGGAGGTAGTTGAAAAGATGCGCTTATTTGGTGAAAAAGCAGGAATCGCTTTTCAGATAAAAGATGATTTATTCGACTATACACAAAGCCCCTTAATAGGGAAGCCAACTGGTATTGATATTCGAGAACAGAAAATGACACTTCCCTTAATCTACACTTTAAATACTGTTGATAAAAAACTTAAAAATTACATTATTAATATTATAAAAAATGATCATAAAGATGATAAAAAAGTAGCTGAAGTTATAGCACTTGTAAAAGAAAATGGAGGACTTGAATATGCCAAAAAAAGGATGCAGGAATATCACAATACTGCCCTTGATTTATTGAATCCATTTGATGATAATAAGGCCAAACAATCCTTGATATTATTATTGAATTATGTTGTAAATCGCCAAAAATGATTCCAAAAGAAACAATAGACCAAATATTTGAAGCTGCCAGAATTGAAGAAATTGTTGGTGACTTTGTATCTCTTAAAAAGAGAGGAGTTAACTATATTGGAAACTGTCCTTTTCACAATGAAAAAACACCCTCTTTTACGGTATCCCCCACGAAAGGAATTTACAAATGTTTTGGTTGTGGAAAAGGAGGAAACAGTATTAATTTTATCATGGAAATTGAGCATTACAATTATCCTGAGGCGTTAAAATTTGTAGCCAAAAAATATAATATTGAAATTGAGGAGAAAGAATTATCCTCAGAGCAAGTAGAGCGAGCAAATGAAAAAGATAGTTTATTTATTGTTTCAAATTATGCAAAGGAATACTTTCAGGATGTACTCTGGAATACAGAAGAAGGAAAATCAGTAGGACTTAGTTATTTTAAAGAAAGAGGATTTACTGAAGAAACAATTAAAAAATTTGAGTTAGGTTACAGCCCTAAAGCAAAAGATGCTTTTAGCAAAGCTGCCATTAAAAAAGCATATGACAAAGAGATACTTGTCTCTTCAGGTTTATCTTTAATTAATGAAAGTTCAGACCAAATAGTTGATCGGTTTAAAGAGAGAACTATGTTCCCTATTCAATCCTATTCAGGGCGAACTTTAGGTTTTGGAGGGAGAGCGTTTAACCCAAATGCAAAAGCGAAATATTTAAACTCACCCGAAACTTTAATTTATCATAAAAGCAAAGTATTATACGGCCTTAATTATTCAAAAAATGCAATAGGAAAAGAAGGGATTTGCTACATAGTTGAAGGCTATACAGATGTAATTTCTATGCATCAAAATGGAATAGAAAATGTAGTTTCTGCTTCAGGTACGGCTCTTACTTTGGAACAGATTAAACTCATTAATCGCTTAGCTAATAATGTAGTTCTTCTTTTTGATGGAGATAATGCAGGAATAAAAGCTACCTATAAGTCAATCAATATGATTTTAAAGGAAGGGATGAATGTAAAGATTGCAGCATTCCCTAAAGGAGAAGACCCTGATTCCTTTTCCAAAAAATTATCAACTGACGATTTTAATGAATTCTTAACTACTGAGGCGGTAGATTTTATTGATTACAAAATCAAAATATCTCATTTAAATACTATTGAAGATCCTACAAAAATTACAAATATAAAAAGAGATATTATTGAATCCATATCTTGTATTCCTGATAGTTTAAATCGCTCGCAATATTGTAAAACTTTTAGCAAGAAACTAGATATTGCTGAAAATGTACTATTAAGTGAAGTCGCAAAAGCAAGAGCTAATATTGGTTCTTTTGAACAAGTTGGAGCTAGAAATATGATAAGCGAACAACCCACGAAAAAACCAAAAGAAAAGCTAAGTTCAGACGAAAAATTAATGAAGTTAGAGGAAGAAATTTTACGTATATTAATAAATTATGGGAATGATACTTTTACTACAGAAGATGATGAGCAAGAGAGTGTAGCTGCTCTAATTTTTAGTGACCTTGATGCTGACAATATCACATTTACCAATCCGGGTTTTCATGCAATGTACTCTGAAATCATAACCGTGATTGAAGATAAAGGGATTATTGATTTACAGCATTTTACTAATCATCAAAACCAGGAAATTAGCCAAAAGGCAATAGATTTTATTAGTAATCAGCATAGTATCAGTAATAATTGGGTGGATCGACATAAAATCTATAC
>JACNFT010000044.1 GCA_014384505.1 Cryomorphaceae bacterium
TACACATAGTAATACTATTTTCATAGTTGATGAAGCCTCTATGATTCCTGAAAATTCGGATAAAGGATTTGGTAACCGCTCCCTTTTAAATGATTTGATTGAATATGTATATCAGGGGCAGGATTGTAAACTAATTTTGATTGGAGATACAGCACAACTCCCTCCAGTTCATTTGGATATAAGTCCAGCCTTAGATGAAGATAAACTAGAACTGAATTACAACAAACAAGTTATTTGCAAGGAACTTACCCAAGTTGTAAGACAAAAGAAAGATTCATTAATCCTAGAAAATGCAACTGACCTTAGGAATAGAATTGCAACTGCTGATTACTCCTATCCTAAATTAGTAACCAATTCAGAAGTTATTCGCTTAAACACTGGAGAGGATTTGCAAGATGCGTTGGAAACTGCTTATAGCAATGAAGGAGTGAATAATACTACCGTACTTTGCCGATCCAACAAAAGAGCAAATCTTTACAATCAGCAGATAAGAGCAAAGATAAGATGGCAGGAAAATGAAATTTCAGCTGGCGATATGCTTATGGTTGTACGGAATAATTATTATTGGTTAGATGATAGTAGCAAAGCAGGATTTATTGCCAATGGTGATATTGTAGAAGTAGTCAAAATAAAAGAAACCATTGAACGCTATGGTTTCCGTTTTGCAAAAGCTAGCGTACAAATGGTGGACTACCCAGATGAAAAAGAATTAGAGGTAATATTATTACTAGAAACCTTAACGAGTGAAAGCCCAGCTATAACCTACGATCAATACAAACAACTATACAAAGAAGTTGGTTTGGACTACAAAGGACAAAAAGAAATAAACAAAAAGATAAAGGAAGATGAATTTTTTAATGCCTTGCAAATAAAATTCGCTTATGCCATTACTTGCCATAAATCACAAGGAGGACAATGGGAAAATGTATTTATTGACTTAGGTTATTTTACTGAGGAAATGTTAGATAAATCCTACCTAAGATGGCTTTACACTGCTATGACTAGAGCAAGCAAAAAGTTATATTTGATTAATTTTAATAAAGAGTTTTTTAAAGACTAGTTTTTTAAATTTGCAACATGGGAATTAAAGATGGAAAATTTAAAACTGTTTTAACTTATGGTACTTTTGACTTGTTACATTATGGTCATTTAGAGATATTAAGAAGAGCAAGTCTTTTAGGGGATAAACTAATTGTTGGGGTTTCAACTGATAAGTTTAATGAAATAAAAGGAAAGACTTGTGTTTTGCCATATCAAAAAAGAAAGGAGTTAATAGAGTCGCTAGATTATGTTGATAAGGTAATCCCTGAAGATAATTGGGATCAGAAAGTGACTGATATTCAAGATAATGATATTGATATTTTTGTAATGGGAGATGATTGGAAAGGGAAATTTAATGAATTAAAGGTTTTTTGTGAAGTTATATACTTTCCAAGAACTAATGGAATATCTTCCACTAAGTTGAGGTCTATTTTAGATGATTAATTATTAATATTTTGCAAGTAAATTCATTATTATCAGATTAAATAAAGAGGTTAGAAAAATTAGTTAATATTGAATTGAAAGATTGGAAATAGCATGAAAAACTATATAGTTGGAATATCAAATTCTAAAAGCATTAAGTACTTACCTAAGCTAACAAGTCTTTTAATATTTCCTATTTATTGCCTATTATATCTTATGCCTAGAAATAAGAGAAATTGGGTTTTTGGATCGGGAGTTGGGATGAGCTTTAGTGACAATGCTAAATATCTATTTTTATATTGTTCATCACAAAAAGAAATTAATTCTTATTGGATAACAAAAAATAAGGCTTTGGTAGAAAGCTTACGCAATGATGGTCTTAATGCATATTATAAATATAGTATAATGGGAATATGGTTAAGTATTTCCTCTAAAGTATATATATATGATTCCAGAACTAGTTGCATTAACCATTGGTCTTCTGGGGGAGCTTTTAAGGTAAGTTTATGGCACGGATCTCCTTTAAAAACTATTGATAGAGATATATCAGTAAAGAATAATGCCTTTTATTTAGGTAATCATACCTGGGGTCTAAAACGTTATTTTGTGCGGATGATAATGCCAGAATGGTTTGTTGTAGCTGACTTAATGATTGCTACATCCGAGAAAGTAAAAGGGTATTTCAATTCTGCTTTTGGCTGTAAAAAAATTGAAGTTACTGGTTACCCTAGGAATGACATTATTTCTAACCCTAATTTGTATACTAAGCATTTGATATTTGAACAAAAAATTATTGAATCTATTACTACTAAAAAGACAATTTTATACGCCCCTACTTTCCGTGATACAAATCGTTTTGACAGAAAAACTCCTATTGAGTGGGAACGCTTGAATGATTTATTAAAAAAGAATGACACTACTTTTCTTATTAAATTACACAGACATGATTATTCTATGGCAATGAAAGAGAAATGTAGTCATATTAGAGTATTGGATAATGAAAGTGATATGTATCCGTTATTTTCAAAAGTAGATTTGTTAATCACGGACTATTCTTCTATTTTCTTTGACTTCTTATTGACTGATAAACCGGTATTATTTTACCCTTACGATATAGATGATTATTTAACTAAGGATCGTTCAATGTATGATAAGTACGATAACGTAACTCCAGGGCATAAGGCTTATGATTTCAATGGGTTTTATCAAAAATTAGAATTATTTTTTAAAGAGCCAAACGCTTTAAAGGAGAGTGTTTTGGATTATAACATCATTAAAAAAATGTACAATAAATATAATGACAGTGATGCTTCAAAGCGTACTTATCAATTTATTGCATACAATTTATAATAAAGATTTTTTTAAACTAAAAAATTTAACTATATATTATCTATAATTGCATTCATAGTCATACTTGGTCGCATAGCTGCAAAAGTAGTTTCCGTATCTGGCAAGTAATATCCATTAATGTTTTCCATATCTCCTTGTGCATTATTCAACTCTTCTATAATGCTACTCTCATTTTCTTTCAGCTGAGCACTCACTTTTTCGAAAGTAGCTTTTAAATCAGCATCTTTAGTTTGAACTGCTAATTCACTAGCCCAATACATTGCCAAATAAAAATGAGAACCTCTATTGTCCAACTCTCCTACTTTACGCATTGGCGATTTTCCATTTTTCAATACATCCTCAATTGCAGTATCTAAAGTATCAGCAAGAATTTTTGCTTTAGGATTTCCATTCACTTGTGCAAGATGTTCTAAAGAAACAACAATTGCCATAAACTCTCCAAGCGAATCCCATCTTAAATGTCCTTCTTTAGTGAATTGTTGCACATGCTTTGGAGCAGAACCTCCTGCCCCTGTTTCAAACAAACCTCCACCGTTCATTAACGGAACGATTGAAAGCATTTTTGCAGAAGTACCCAATTCTAAAATTGGAAATAAATCTGTCAAATAATCTCTTAACACATTACCTGTTACCGAGATGGTATTTTTTCCTTTCTTCACCCTATCCAAAGTAAATAATGTTGCTTCTTTTTGTGATAGAATTTGAATATCCAAGCCTTCAGTATCATGCTCTTTCAAGCATTCATTTACTTTTTTAATGATTTCAGCATCATGCGCTCTAGCTTCATCCAACCAGAAAATAGTTGGCCAGGCTGTTGCTTTAGCTCTATTTACTGCAAGCTTTACCCAATCCTTAATTGGTTCATCTTTTGTTTGGCACATTCTCCAAATATCTCCCTTTTCAACAGTATGCTCTAACAACACATTTCCTAAAGTATCAGTAACTTTTACAATACCATCCGTTTGAATTTCAAATGTTTTATCATGCGAACCATATTCTTCCGCTTTTTGTGCCATCAAACCAACATTAGGAACTGTACCCATAGTTGTAGGATCAAAAGCACCATGCTTTTTGCAGAAATCAATAGTTGCACTATACACACTAGCATAGGAGCTATCAGGAATTATTGCTTTTGTATCTTCCGTTTTATTCTCATTATTCCACATTTGACCAGAAGTCCTTATCATGGCTGGCATTGAAGCATCAATAATAACATCAGAAGGAACATGTAAATTAGTAATTCCTTTATCAGAATCCACCATTGCAATATTTGCATTATTTTCAAATGCTAAAGCAATATCCTTTTCCACCTCAGCTCTTTTTTCTGATGAAGTATTTTTTAATTTTGCAATTAAATCTCCAAATCCATTTTTGAAATCTACTCCTAATTCCTTAAAAGTAACGGCATGTTTTGCAATTAAGTCCTTAAAGAAAATACGCACAACATGAGCAAAAATAATTGGATCAGAAACCTTCATCATAGTTGCTTTCAAGTGTAAGGACAATAAAATCCCTTGTTCTTTAGCTTGTTTTATCTCTGCTTCCAAAAAGGCTAACAAAGCTTTTTTGGACATAATAGTAGTATCAATTATCTCTTTTGCCAACAATGGAGTACTTGCCTTTAAAGTTGTAACTCTTCCGTCAAGACTAAAGAGTTCAATCTTAACATCAGTTGCCTTTTCAACACATACTGATTTTTCATTATGATAAAAATCACCAGACTGCATTGTTGCAACATGCGACTTAGAATCAGCAGACCAAACTCCCATAGAATGAGGATTTACTTTTGCATAATTCTTTACTGCTTTTGGAGCTCTTCTATCAGAATTACCCTCCCTTAACACAGGGTTTACAGCTGAACCTTTAATTTTATCGTAGCATAATTTTATTTGTTCATCCTTATCATTCTTAGGCGCATTAGGGTAAGAAGGTATAGCATATCCCTTACCTTGTAATTCCTTAATAACAGCTACTAATTGAGGAACTGATGCACTAATATTTGGCAACTTTATTATGTTTGCTTCTGGCTTTTTCACCAATTCGCCCAACTCCTTTAAAGCATCATCTACCCTTTGGTTTTCATCTAAATATTCTGGAAAAGCAGATAAAACTCTTGCTGCCAATGAAATGTCTTTTGTTTCAATTTCGACACCCGCATGAGCTGCAAAAGCATTGATTATTGGCAATAATGAATGAGTAGCCAACATAGGAGCTTCATCCGTTTTTGTGTAAATTATCTTTGACTTCTGACTGCTCATTATTCTATTATTTTTCTAAATTTTTAAAGTTCGTCAACTTAAAATTAGTAACCAAATACATCTTTTAAAGTTAAGTGTTTTATTTCGCCATATTGTTTTAACACTTCTAAGTCCAAATCGTCCTTAGCGCCAAGTACCATAACTACCCTTGTTCCATTAGCAATATGTGAATTATGGAAATCTCTTAAACTTGACATATCAAAATTTTCAACTCCTTTATAAACATCTTTTCTAAGGTCATAATCAACACCTAATTTTTGTGCATTTTCATATTCAGAAAGTACTCTTGATTTTGTTAATCTTTCTGTTCTTATTTTCTGCTCTATACCCTCTTTAGCATTATTCATATTTGCTTCAGCTTCTGGCATAACATCCAATAATTCAGTCATCCCAACCATTGCGTCAGCTAACTTGTCAGCTTGCGTACCGATATAACTCATTAAGTAATGCGAATCATCTTTATCAGATGGAATAGTATAAGTACTATACACCGAATAAGCTAAAGCTTTAGATTCTCTCATTTCCTGAAATACAATAGAACTCATTCCGCCTCCAAAATATTCATTGTGATATTTGATAATAGCATACTCATCAATATTCAATTTATCTCCTTTAGCCAACATCATAACCTCAGCTTGTTTCATGTCATAATCCACAACATACACTAAAGGCTTGTCCATATTATTTTCAACAAATTCTTTTTTAGCAGGGATTGCTTTAAGCTCAGTATTAGTCGTGTGCAAAGCTGTTAATTTATCCTCTACAGCTACCATTTCATCAGGTCCATAATAGAGTATTCTATGCTCATAAGAAGTTAAGTTATGTATTAAGTCCAACAACTCAGTTGATGAAACATTGCCTAATTCTTCTTCAGAAAGAATATTCATAAAAGATGAATTAGCTCCATACTTAGCATAATTACCCATTGCTGTCCAAAGGATAACTTGTTTGTCAAGCTTGGCATCAGCTCTCTTTTTAAGAATACTCATTTTTAATTCAGCTAAAGCCGCTTCATCAGCAACTGCACCTGCTAGTATTGTTTCAAAAAGTTCTACTGATTCATTAAAATTATCTGATAGTCCGCTTAAAGTAACTTGAATCTTCTCAGCACTACAATTTACTGAGAGCTCACAACCTAACTTATAGAATTCTTCTTCTTTTTCAGCAGGAGACATTTCAGCTGTTCCTAAATATTTTAAATAATCAACTGCTAATTTTAACCTGTTATCATGGTCATTCCCCATATCTAAGATATAGTTCAATTTAAATCTTTCGTTTTCAGTATTCTCTTTATAGATTAATGAAACATCACCTACAGTCGTTTTTTCAATATCATTTTCAAAGTCTAAGAAAACTGGCTCAATATCAGCCACCTCTTCAGCTAATAAATTAACTAAAAATTCCGATTGATCCTCACGATTAACCGACACTGGAGTGATAGCTGGCTTAGTTACTTTTAATACTGATTTATCCTCACCATTTCTTTTATAAACAACTACATAATTATCCGCATACTTTGCATTTGCAAAATCAATAATTTCTTGCTTAGTTACTTTCCCTAACTCATCCATTTCATTCTGATGATCCTCCCAAGAAATTCCCAAAGTAAACGCATCAATAAATTCGTTTGCTCTACCACTGTTACTTTCTAACTTCTTAAGTTGATTTAATTTCAAATCAGAAATAATAGCACCAACCAACCAATCAGGGAAATTTCCAGCTTTAACTTCTTCGATTTGTGCTAATAATAAATCCTTCACTTGTTCTAAAGTCTGGTCTTGTTTTGGACTACCATAAAAACCATGCATAGAGTAATCTTCTAAAACATAAGGAAAACAACCACCACCAATTAATTCTTGTGCTTGGTTTAAATTCAAATCAATAAGGCCTGCTGCCGAATTAGAAAGTACCATATCCACCATAGTCAACATTTTAGCATCTTCAGTATTCGCTCCTTCAAATCGAAAGCCTAAATATAAACGCTCTGCCTCCGGGCCATACACTTCACTATAAACTGGTGCTGTAATTGGCGCTTCTTGAATCACTTCAAAAGTAGGATCATCTTTTCTTTCAAAAGTTCCCCAATATTTATTAATCAAAATAATTGTTTCATCATAATCAAAATCACCTGACATACAAATTGCCATATTATTTGGCACATAGTATTTATTAAAATACTTTCTGATTTCAGTTAGAGAAGGATTCTTTAAATGCTCAATTGTACCAATTGTAGTTTGTTGTCCGTACTGGTGCGTTGGAAACAAACCATCAAAAAGAGCTTCAAACATTTTACTTCCATCTCTATCTAGAGACATATTCTTTTCTTCATAAACAGCTTCTAGTTCAGTATGGAATAATCTAAAAACAGGATAACGAAAACGCTCAACTTCTAACTTTAACCATTTCTCAATTTGGTTAGACGGGATATCATTAATATAAACTGTTTTTTCATTAGAAGTGTAAGCATTGGTTCCTTTAGCTCCTAAACCACTTACCATTTTATCATACTCGTTAGCAATAGCAAATTTTGCAGCCTCACCGGAAACAGAATCAATTTGACTCCATACTCTTTCTCTATTATCAGTATCATCCATATCAATGGTGCGATACTCTTCATAAAGCGCTTCAATCTTGTCCAACATTGGTGCTTCTTTCTCAAAATCAAGAGAACCATAAATATCAGTACCTTTAAATAACATATGCTCCAAATAATGTGCCAAACCTGTTGCATCAGCAGGATCATTTTTACTTCCAGCACGAATAGCAATATTTGTCTGTACTCTAGGTGCATCAGCATAAGCTGTCAAATACACTTTAAGGCCATTATCTAAGGTATATATTCTTGCATTTAACGGGTCATTGGGGGCCGTTTCATAATTATTTTCAATTTTATTCATTTGTTCTTTTGCATTTATTGCGAAATAGATTCCTGCTGCTACTATTAGCACAATGGTTAAAATTTGTTTTGGTTTCATATTCATTTATTTTCAGTTAATAATCAGGATCAAGTCCTAGTTTCATTCTTAAAGTTTCCAAATGAGGATTTTGTTCCATCATTTTGGCAAATTTATCTTTATTTGTGTAAGGGATATTACTTTTTCCTCCTTTAATTACCTTAGTTGTTATTTCAATATAATCATTTTCTAATTTATTTCTTAGAAACTCCAAAATCATATATTTTTCTTCTAGTAACATTTCAACTTGCGAATGATTACTCAAAGGCAATTCAATTACATGATTATCTTTTAGTTCTGGAAGAAAAACACCCAATGTAATTCCTAAATTAGATTTTCCTTTTTGTTTTACAAATGCAATTACATCTTTCCAAGTTTCTAGCATTTTTGTTGCTGAAAAATCAGTATTCCTTAGTTTTGAAATATCAATTTCTTCTTCAACATCTTTCTTTTCATTCATCTGCTTAAAAGCTGCAGTTATAGATATAGTCTTGGACTTCTTTTTGGACGATAAAGAAATTCTTGGAATTGATTTAGGAGTAATATCTGCTACTTCACTATTACTTTCAATTTCGGGTTTTTTGTGAATTTCTGTCGTTTTTCCTATTTTTTCATCATTTTCAGTTGCTTTTTCAACAGAAAGCTGCTTTTTTTCATCATTTAAAGTAACTATGAAACTTTTAGGGCTTTTTTTTTCAGCCATTTGATGTCCTATAGAAGAAATTCGCATTAACGATAACTCAACTAAAAGCCGTTTATTATTTGATGTTTTATACTGCACATCACATTCATTACATAAATCTAAAGCAGGAATTAAAAAGCTTAACTCACACAACTTTGATTGCTCAAGATACCTTTGCTGTAAAGCCTCCCCTTTTTCTAATAACTGAAGTGTACTTTCATCCTTAGCAACAAGTATATCTCTTAAATGTTCTGATAAACCAATAATGAAATGATGTCCATCAAAGCCATTGTCCAGTATTTCATTGAACAGAAGTAAAAGTGCATTAATATCGTTTTTTAAAAGTGCAGCAGTAACTTTAAAATAATATTCATAATCCAAAATATTCAAATGCTCAATTACACCTTGATAAGTAAGTTCTTTTTCCGAGAAACTAATCAATCTATCAAATAGCGATAATGAATCACGCAATGAACCATCTGATTTTTGAGCAATTAAATGAAGGGCTTCTTGCTCAGCTGTAATTCCTTCACTTTTAGCAACAAATGCCAAATGATTAGAAATATCATTCACTCCCACTCTTTTAAAATCAAAAATTTGACACCTTGATAAAATAGTTGGAATAATTTTATGTTTTTCAGTAGTAGCTAAAATAAACTTAGCATGTTTTGGTGGTTCTTCTAAAGTTTTCAAAAAAGCATTAAATGCTTGAGTTGATAACATATGTACCTCATCAATAATGTAAATGTTATATTCTCCTACTTGAGGTGCAAAACGAACTTGATCAACTAATCTTCTTATATCATCAACAGAATTATTGGATGCTGCATCAAGTTCATGTACGTTGAATGATGCATTTTCATTGAATGATTTGCAACTCACACATTCGTTACAGGCTTCAATATTCTCAGATATATTTTCGCAATTGATTGTTTTTGCTAAAATCCGAGCACAAGAAGTTTTACCTATTCCTCTAGGACCACAAAACAAAAATGACTGAGCTAACTGATTGCTTTTAATCGCATTTTTTAAAGTGGAAGTAATTGAATTTTGACCAACAACAGCATTAAAAGTTGATGGCCTATACTTCCTAGCAGATACGATAAAATCACTCATTTTATTAAATTTAAAATACGAAAGACAAAACTAACATTTCTTACAAAATAGCAGGCAGATATTTAATCAAATTAAAAAACTACTCTAATTATGTAGAATTGAATCTTTTTACTAAATTTGCCGCCCGTAAAAATATTAACTAAAACAAACAAAAGATGACTACTTACGAAACTGTTTTCATTATGAATCCCGTTTTATCTGAAGATCAGGTAAAGGAAACAGTAAAGAAATTTGTTGACCACATTAAGGCTAACAAAGGAAAAATTACCAATGAAGAAAATTGGGGATTGAAGAAATTAAAGTACACAATCCAAAAGAAAAAGACAGGTTTTTATTACCTAATTGAGTTTCAGGCTGATGGACAAATTATCAACGACTTTGAAGTTGAGTTCAAAAGAGACGAGCGTGTTATCAGATGGCAAACAGTAAAATTAGAGAAATTTGCTTTAGCATATGCTGACAGAAGAAAAAAGAAATTAAGTACTAACGCAAAAGCTGAATAATCATGGGAAATAAAACAGACATAAAATACTTATCTCCAGTAGATATTGAATTAAGACAACAAAATAAATATTGCCGTTTCAAAAAAATGGGAATAGATTATATTGACTATAAAGATCCTGAATTTCTAATGCGTTTTTTGAATGAGCAAGGAAAAATTTTACCAAGAAGAATTACTGGTAACTCATTAAAATTCCAAAGAAGATTAGCTGTATCAGTAAAAAGAGCAAGACAAATAGCTCTTTTACCATATGTAGCTGATAATTTAAAATAATCATAAAACTTAAGGAAACATGGATATTATATTACAAGAAAATGTTGAGAAATTAGGTTTCAAAAATGAAATCGTCTCAGTAAAAAATGGTTACGGCAGAAACTTTCTTATCCCAAAAGGATTAGGGATTTTAGCTACTGAATCAGCCGTGAAAGTTTTGAACGAAAATTTAAAACAACAAGCGAAAAAAGAAGAAGCTGAAATTACGAAAGCAACTAAAATTGCAGAAGCATTACCTAAATTAGAAATTATATTAAAAGGTAAGGTTGCTGATGGTGGTACAAAATTATTTGGTTCTATAAAAACCTCACAATTTACTGATGCTTTACAAGCATTAGGACACACAATTGACGCAAGTTTCGTAAAACTTCCTAAAGTAAAAGAATTAGGAAAATATGAAGCAGAAGTAAGGTTACACAGAATGGTTAGTGTAAATGTAGCCTACAGTGTTATTGCTGAATAAGTAAATTCAAACAAATAATTAAAAGCCGAACCTAACCGTTCGGCTTTTTTATTGTCAAATTTTAAGAGTTTAATATCCACTCCTATTTTCAATAGAAATAAAATGCAAATTATTATATTTGCAATCCTAATTAAAAACAAAAATAGATCATGGCATTTGATATTAATATGATTAGAAAGGTGTACAAAAAGTACCCTTCAGCAGTTGAAGCTGCAAGAAAAGCAACTAATAAACCTTTAACTCTTTCTGAAAAAATACTTTACACTCACCTTTGGGACGGTAATGCTGACAAAGCATTTACAAGAGGAGAAGATTATGTAGACTTTGCCCCAGATAGAGTAGCTATGCAAGATGCAACTGCACAAATGGCACTTCTTCAATTCATGCAAGCGGGAAAAGATAAAGTTGCCGTACCCTCCACTGCACATGCCGATCATTTAATATTGGCTAAATTAGGAGCAGATAAAGATTTACAAGAAAGCCTAAATACTAATAATGAAGTATTCAACTTTTTAAGTTCGGTATGTAATAAATACGGAATTGGTTTCTGGAAACCAGGAGCAGGAATTATCCATCAAGTAGTATTAGAAAACTATGCTTTTCCTGGTGGAATGATGATAGGTACCGATTCACACACAGTAAATGCTGGAGGACTTGGAATGGTAGCTATTGGTGTTGGTGGAGCTGATGCTGTTGATGTAATGGCTGGAATGCCTTGGGAACTAAAATTTCCTAAATTAATTGGAATTAAACTAGTTGGAAAATTAAGCGGTTGGGCATCAGCTAAGGATGTAATTTTAAAAGTTGCAGGTATACTTACTGTAAAAGGAGGTACTGGTGCTATTGTTGAATATTTTGGTGAAGGAGCAAAATCTCTATCGGCGACAGGAAAAGGAACAATTTGTAATATGGGAGCTGAAATTGGAGCTACTACTTCAACTTTTGGTTATGACAAAAGTATTGAAAGATATTTAAGAGCAACTGACAGAGATGATGTAGCCAATGCTGCAAACGAAATTAAAGAACACTTAACAGGAGACATAGAAGTATACGAAAATCCTGAACACTATTTTGACCAAGTTATTGAAATTAATTTATCAGAATTAACGCCTCATTTAAACGGCCCATTCACTCCAGATTTAGCAACTCCAGTTGCTGAAATGAAAGAAAAAGCAGTGAAAAATGATTGGCCTTTAGATGTAGAATGGGCATTGATTGGCTCGTGTACTAACTCATCTTATGAGGACTTAACTAGAGCCGCTTCTATTGTAGAAGATGCAGTAAGCAAGGGACTTAAACCCAAAGCAACATTAGGAATTAATCCTGGTTCGGAGCAAGTACGCTTTACAGCCGAAAGAGATGGATTGATGGATTCGTTTATGAAATTTGAAACGACTAAAATATTCACTAATGCTTGCGGACCATGTATCGGGCAATGGGATAGAGAAGGAGCTAATAAACAAGAAAAAAATACAATTGTTCATTCCTTTAACAGAAACTTTGCTAAGCGTGCGGATGGAAACCCAAACACACATGCATTTGTTGGTTCACCAGAAATGGTAGCCGCAATTGCAATTTCAGGAAGATTGGATTTCAATCCTATAACTGACACACTAACTAATCAAAATGGTGAACAGGTTAAATTATCTGAACCTCACGGAACTGAATTACCATCTGAAGGATTTGCAGTGGAAGATAATGGATATCAAGCTCCAGCTGAAGATGGAAGTGGAATTAAAATAGTTGTCAATCCTGAATCAAGCAGATTGCAATTACTCACACCCTTCACACCTTGGAATGAAGAAAATATTACTGGAGCAAAACTTTTGATAAAAGCAGAAGGAAAATGTACTACTGACCACATTTCTATGGCAGGACCGTGGTTAAGATACAGAGGTCACTTGGATAACATATCTAACAATTGCTTAATTGGTGCTGTAAATGCTTTTGGTGGAAATACAAATGCAGTAGTTAGTCAGTTAGATGGAAATACGGATGAAGTGCCTAATGTAGCCAGAGGATATAAAGCTGCAGGCATTACTTCAATTGTAGTTGGTGACCATAATTACGGAGAAGGTTCATCAAGAGAACATGCCGCAATGGAACCAAGACATCTTGGTGTAATGGCAGTTATTGTAAAGTCATTTGCGCGTATTCATGAAACAAACCTAAAGAAACAAGGTATGTTAGGACTTACTTTTGTCAATGAATCAGATTATGATTTGATAAAAGAAGATGACACTTTCAACTTTACAGATTTGAATGCTTTTGCTGAAGGGAAACAATTGACTTTAGAAACAGTTCATGCTAATGGAACAACTGAAACTATTATGTTGAACCATACTTATAATCAAGCTCAAATTGACTGGTTTAAAGCAGGATCGGCACTTAACTTAATAAGAAAGCAAAACGCTTAGATTTATTTTAGATTAAAAAATAAAAAGCCCACTTAACAGTGGGTTTTTTTATGTTTATATTTTCTCTAATGCTTGCCTATAATTATCAATGGATACAAAGTAGTCAGGATCTTCCAGTACATTTACATCACATATTTTTTCTGCTCTTTTAATCAGCTTTACACAATCAGCTGAAAGATGACGCAAGTGAATAGTCTTCCCATTTTTTTGGTAACGCTCAGCCAATTTATTTAAAGCTTCAATAGCTGACTGATCTACTACTCTACTTTCTGCAAAGTCAATCACTACTTCCTTAGGGTCGTTTTTTACATCAAACTTAGAGTTGAACAATTCAATAGAGCCAAAGAAAACAGGTCCGAATAATTCATAATGTTTTATTCCGTGTTCATCCGTATGTTTTCTAGCTCTAATCATTAAAGCATTTTCCCATGCAAAAACTAAGGCCGAAACGATAACACCTGAAATAACAGCAATAGCTAAGTCAAATACTAAGGTTAGGATAGTAACTAAAGCAATTACTAAAACATCCGAAAGAGGAACTTTATTCCAAATTTTAAAAGTATTCCAAGCAAAAGTACCAATTACTACCATAAACATTACTCCCACTAAAGCAGCAATAGGAATCATTTCAATATAAGCAGAAGCAAATAAGATAAAAATCAATAATGCTAATGCTGCTGTTATTCCTGAAAGCCTTCCTCTACCTCCTGATTTAATATTAATTATTGATTGACCAATCATAGCACAACCACCCATACCACCAAAAAAACCATTAAGAATATTAGCAGAACCTTGCGCCACACATTCTTTATTTCCATTTCCGTGAGTTTCAGTTAATTCATCAATTAAATTAAGGGTCATTAACGATTCAATTAAACCAATTGCCGCCAAGATTAATGCATAAGGAGCAATAAATGCTAGAGTCTCTAAATTAAGAGCTATCATTGGCACATTAAAAGTTGGCAAACCTGCTTTAATACCTTCTCCTCCACCTTCAATAATAAAGGATTTTACGGTTTGTGTATCAATATTTCCAAAGATAACAATAAGTGAAACAACAATAATTGCTACTAAGGCTTCTGGAATACTCTTTGTAATTTTTGGCAAGAAATACATAATACCCATAGTTAATGCTACTAAGCCCAACATAGTAAACATTGCTCCTCCTTCAAGCCAAGCACCTTCACTTTGAAACATTCCTAACTGAGAAGTAAAAATTACGATTGCTAAACCATTTACAAAACCCATCATTACGGAATGAGGTATCATTCTTACAAATTTTCCCATTTTAAATGCTCCAGCAAGGACTTGGAATATTCCAGTTAAAATTAAAGTAGCAAATAAAAACTGAAGTCCCATCATAGCGCCTTCAGGACCCATAGCATTTCCTTGTTTTACTAAACTAACCATCACGACCGCCAAGGCTCCAGTTGCTCCTGAAATCATACCTGGTCTTCCACCAAAAATAGCAGTAACCAATCCCATCATAAAGGCGCCATATAAGCCAATAATTGGTGATATTCCTGCCACAAAAGCAAAAGCTACTGCCTCAGGTACTAAGGCTAAAGCCACGGTAAATCCTGATAAAATATCGTCCTTTACACTTCCTTGACTTGATGTAATAAATTTAAATGCTGATTTTATTGTCTCTATTTTTTAAAGGCGCGAAAATAAGGAAACCTACTAAGCTAAAGCTTAGAAATTTGCACAAAAAAATCCTACCCAAAATGAGCAGGCTTTATTACAGACACGAACTAAAGAGTTAGGGTTTATATCCTATATTAATCCAACACTAGTTGTTGGTCATAAAAAAATGATGAGACTTAGATAATATAAATATCTTTACAAAATGAAAGAAGAAGAAGAAAAATCTGAAAAAAAATCTGAATATTATATTGGAGTTGGATTATGCCTGGGTATAGCATTTGGAGTGGTTTTCGATAATATAGGTTTGGGAATATGTCTTGGCTTAGTATTTGGTGTAGCTATGCAAAAGAAATATGCTAATAAATAGGAACTTCCTTCAAAAAAGTAATCTTATTATTTTCATAATCCATAGCGCAACAAAAATGTTGCATCCCGTTGGTTACTACTAAAAAATCTACTCTCAATTTGAAATTATATTTTGCAATCTGATTAAACGCATCTTGCGTAATCTTTACCTTTGGAGCCTTACACTCAACTATCATATTTGGCTTTCCTTCAGAAGTATACAATACAATATCAGCTCTAGTTTGCATGCCATTATATTTTACCATTTTTTCCACTCCCATCAGCCCTAATGGATAGTTTTTTTCTAGATTTAAATAATGGATATAGTGCTGTCTCACCCATTCTTCAGGAGTTAAAACTAAATATTTTTTTCTTACTGCATCAAAAACTTGTGTAGTCCCTTCAACTAATTTAGTTTTGAGGACTGCATTCGGCAAATTTAATTGAGGCATATTCATATCCACAAAATAAGTGAATTATAAAGAAATCATATCATCAATAACAAATAAAGATTTACAACCTGTCTATTTTTTAATGGGGGAAGAACCTTATTATATTGATAAATTAGCTAATGCTTTTGCAAAGAATGTACTCTCAGCTGAGGAGCAAGAATTCAGCCAAGTAATTCTTTACGGAAAAGAAATTGAAACAGCACAAGCAATTGCGGAGGCAAAACAATTTCCTTTTGGTTCCCATAAAAGAGTAGTAATTGTTAGAGAAGCACAACACTTAAAAGATATTGATGTGTTGGATTCTTACCTAGACAATGTACAGCCCTCAACCCTTTTGGTGATTTGCTATAAAGGAAAATCAGTTGACAAACGCAAGAAATTCGGAAAAACCCTAGCCTCAAAATGTGTTGTTTTTGAAAGCAAAAAATTATATGACAATAAAATCCCAGCTTGGATAAACACCTATATAACAGAAAGCGGATTTAAGATTGACAATAGTGCAACTGCTGTACTAGCAGAATACATTGGTGCTGATTTATCCAAAATTACTAATGAATTAGAGAAGCTCATGTTAGTGGTAAAAAAGGAAGAACAAATTACCACAGCAATTATTGAGTATCATATTGGAATAAGTAAAGATTATAATGTTTTTGAATTACAAAACGCATTGGGGAAAAAGGATGTTTTAAAAGCGAATAAAATAATTAATCATTTTGCAGCCAATCCAAAGGACCATCATATTGTTCCAACGCTTGGCGCTTTATTTTCCTATTTTCAGAAAATAATGGTATATCATTTTTTGGAAGATAAAAGTCCAAAATTTGCTGCTAGTGCACTAAAAGTAAATCCTTTTTTTGTTAGTCAATACCAAACTGCAGCACAGCATTATAGCAAACGACAGTTATTTTATATTTTTGAATACCTAAAAGAGTATGATCTTAAGAGCAAAGGAGTAAACAACAAAAGCACTACACATGATGGCCTTTTAAAGGAGCTAATTTTCAAAATTCTGCATGCGTAATATTGCTTCCTTTATTTAATTATATTTGCAGACTAATTTTTTCAAAAATGCGCAAATTTTTACTTTTACTTTCAATTTCTATATTTACTACAATAGCTTATTCTCAAACAGGAAACATCAGAGGATTTGTATATGACAAAAATAGTGGTGAGCCAATCATGTTCTGTAATGTTATTTTACAAGGAACAACTATAGGAGCTTCAACTGACGTTAATGGAATGTATAATATTTCAAAGGTATTAGTTGGTGACTACACCATAATGGTTACCTATATCGGTTATGATACCTCAACGGTAAACATTACTTTAAAAAAAGGAAAAGTAATTACACAAAATCTTGAGATATCAGAATCTAGTGTAAAACTAAATGAGGTAAGAATTTCAGCTGAAAGATCTGAAATGAAAACAGAAGTAAAGGCAGCTGCTATTAAAATTACCAAGCAAGATATGGAAATGATTCCTAACATTGGTGGAGAGCCGGACTTAGCTCAATATATGCAAGTAATCCCTGGAGTCGTGTTTACAGGTGACCAAGGAGGGCAACTCGATACAAGAGGAGGTGGACCGATACAAAATAAAGATTTACTGGATGGCATGCCTAGTTATATTCCTTGTCATGCTATTGGTGTATATGCAGTTGTTGATACTGATATCATCATACAGACAGATGTGTACACAGTTGGAGGTA
>JACNFT010000050.1 GCA_014384505.1 Cryomorphaceae bacterium
TATCAACAATAAAAACAACTTATTAACAATCGTTTTTTTTACTAGTCAATCACTTTTTATTCATCTAGGATTTAAGTAAAATTGCAAGGAGTATTAAAAAACCAAAATGTCAGAAAAAAGAACCATCAAAAACGCACTAATTTCCGTATTTCATAAGGACGGACTATCCCCCATTGTGAAAAAATTAAATGAGCTAGGAGTAAGTATCTATTCAACAGGTGGCACACAAAGTTTTATTGAAGAGCAAGGGATTACTGTAAATCGTGTAGAGGACCTAACAACTTACCCTTCAATATTGGGTGGAAGAGTTAAAACTTTACACCCCAATGTATTTGGTGGAATTCTGTCCAGAAGAGAATTAGCAAGCGATAAACAGCAACTGGAAGAATATAAAATTCCTGAATTTGACTTAGTAATTGTTGATCTCTACCCTTTTGAAAAAACAGTTGCTTCAGGAGCTAGTGAACAGGACATTATTGAAAAAATTGATATTGGAGGAATTTCATTAATCCGTGCAGCTGCAAAAAATTTCAAAGATGTATTAATTGTTTCCGAGATGAGCCAGTATGCTGAAACATTGGAAATATTAAACAATAATGGTGCCAGCACAAACATGGCAGAAAGAAAGAAATTTGCAGCTAATGCATTCAATGTTTCTTCTCACTATGACACCGCTATTTTCAATTACTTTAATACTGAAAACACACCTGCATTCAAGGCAAGTATCCGTGAAGGAAAAACTTTGCGTTATGGAGAGAATCCTCATCAATCAGGAACTTTTTATGGTAACTTAGATGCTATGTTTACCAAACTAAACGGAAAAGAACTTTCCTACAACAACCTACTGGATGTTGATGCAGCCGTACACTTAATTGCTGAATTTAACGAAACTACTTTTGTGGTTTTAAAACACAACAACGCTTGTGGTTTAGCTAGCCGACCAAACTTACTTGACGCTTGGACAGCCGCTTTAGCTGGTGATCCTACTTCTGCTTTTGGTGGAGTGCTTATTACCAACAAAGAAGTGGATTTAGCAACAGCTGAAGAGATAAATAAATTATTTTATGAAGTATTAATTGCCCCTTCATTTGCTGCTGATGCCCTTGAATTATTGAAAGGAAAAAAGAATAGAGTACTTTTAAAACAAAATGAAGTTGCCTTACCAAAAGCACAATTCCGTACAGCACTAAATGGCGTATTATACCAAGATAAAGATTTGAAAAGTGATGCAATTACTGACATGGTAACTGCTACTAAGCTTGCACCAACACAGCAGCAATTATCGGATTTAGTATTTGCTTCCAAAGTATGTAAGCACACAAAATCCAACACCATTGTATTTGCAAAAGAAAAACAATTGTTTGCTAGTGGAGTTGGGCAAACATCAAGAGTAGATGCACTAAAACAAGCGGTAGCTAAAGCAAAAAACTTTGGATTCGATTTGAATGGTTGCGTAATGGCTTCTGATGCATTTTTCCCTTTCCCTGACTGTGTGGAATTAGCCCATAATGCGGGAATAAAAGCAGTAATACAACCTGGCGGATCAATAAAAGATAAATTATCAATTGACTATTGTAATGACAACAATATCACTATGGTATTAACTGGAAGAAGACATTTTAAACACTAAAAATAAAGATTATGGGATGGTTTGACTTTATGCAAGAAGCAATTGCTATTGATTTAGGAACTGCAAATACACTAATTATTTATAACGATAAAGTGGTTGTAGATGAACCCTCAATTGTTGCGAAAAATATCAGAACGGGTGAAATAGTAGCTATTGGGAAAAAAGCCCAGCAGATGCATGGGAAAACGCATAAACAAATTGAAACTTTGCGTCCGCTTAAAGATGGAGTAATTGCTGACTTCCAATCCTCCGAGCAAATGATAAGAGGGTTTATTGCTATGATTCCTAGAAAAAGGTCCATATTTTCACCTGCTTTAAAAATGGTTATCTGCATTCCATCAGGTGTAACAGAGGTTGAAAAAAGAGCAGTAATTGATTCGGCAGAGCATGCTGGAGCAAAAGATGTTTGGCTGATACACGAACCTATGGCTGCTGCCATTGGAATTGGGATTGATGTATTGGAACCAAAAGGAAATATGGTAATTGATATTGGTGGTGGTACAACTGAGATTGCTGTTATTTCATTAGGAGGAATTGTTTGTGATAAATCAATTAGAGTTGCAGGAGATGAATTTACTGACAACATAAAAAACTATATGAAAACTAGGCACAATATTGCTGTGGGTGATATTATGGCTGAACAAATTAAGATAAATGTTGGGTCGGCACTTACCGAGCTAGAAGATCCTCCACCAAACTATGCAGTACACGGAAGAGATTTAATGAGTGGAATCCCTAAAGAAGTAATCGTAACTTATAAAGAAATTGCTGGGTCGCTTAACAACTCTATTGAACAAATTGAAGAAGCTGTAATGAGTGCTTTATTCAACACTCCACCTGCACTTTCTGCTGATATTTATAATGAAGGATTGTACTTAACAGGAGGAGGGTCAATGTTAAGAGGGTTAGATAAACGAATTTCAAGAAAAACAAAATTACCCGTATATGTAGCTGAAGATCCTTTAAGAGCTGTAGCAAGAGGAACAGGTATTGCGCTTAAAAATATAGACAGCTATCCCTTCTTAATTCAATAGCCCATAAGCTAAAATGTATAACCTATTACGATTTATTAAGATAAATCATTTTCTATTATTGTTTCTATTAATAGAAGGGTTTTCTGTCTTTTTATTGCTAAAAAATAATGGTTATCAAGCGAATAAAGCTATTGAGTTTAGCACACAATACACCAGCCTTGTGTATAACTACACAACTTCATTTTCTAATTTTGTAGCGCTAAAAGAAACGAACGAGTTTCTTATAAATGAAAATGCAAAGCTCCATTCTTTACTGAAAAATGAATCCCAATTTGTTGATTCAACTTTGATAAAAAACAAGCACTTCAACTACTATCCTGCCAAAGTGATAAATAGTTCAGTAAGTAAACGAAATAACTTTATCACCCTTAACAAAGGATTAAAACATGGCATAAAGGCAGGAATGGGGGTAATAACTAATCAGGGAGTTATTGGGGTTATTCATTCAGTAAGCGAAAATTATGCAATTGCTATTTCCTTACTCCACCGAAAATCAGCTATTGGTATTCAGCTGAATAAAAACAACCATAATGGAATTTTGAAATGGAAAGGATTTAATTATAAAATAGTAAATATTAATGATTTTCCAAATCATATCCCTATTGAAGTTGGGGACACGATAAGTACGAATAGTCATAGTATTATTTTTTCTGAAGGCGTAAATATTGGGGCTGTAAAAAGTATTCAAAAAAATAAAGATGATGGATTTTATGATGTTAGTGTTCAACTTTTTGAAGATTTCAATCAGTTGAACTATGTATACATCATCCATTCTCAAGCAGCTGAAGAACAATTGATGTTAGAAAAACGAATTACAGAAAATGAATAAATATTTTGCAAAATACCTATTTCTACTTCCTGTATATGTTTTACTACAAGTACTAGTACTTAATCAGATTCTGTTTTCGGCATATATTAATCCTTTTTTATATGTAATTCTAATCATTAGTTTACCCTTAAAAACACCCAAATGGTTTTTACTTATTTATGCTTTCTTACTTGGTTTTTTCATTGATCTTTTTTCAGGTAGTTTAGGATTTCATTCAACAGCAACTATACTTATTGCTTTTTTAAAACCCTTTATCAGTAAAATAACTATACCACATAACATATTAGGAGATACAGATGAGATTACATTAAAGAAGATAGGAAACAAAGCCTTCATTACTTTCTCTCTATTCCTAATCCTTATCCATAATAGCTGTTTGTTTATTATCGAACACCTTAATTTTAATTTGGCTATTGCAGGAAAAATATTGGCTAGCTCCATTGTTACATTAATCATTGTACTTATTGCACAATTGTTTCATCAAAAAAAATAATGAAAGTTTATAAAAACAGACATAAAATTATTGTTGCTATATTTCTGTTAATTACCATTACTTTCATTACTAAGTTATTTTACATTCAAGTAATGAATGATAATTATAAATTTTCTGCTAACAACAATGTATTGCGCTATGAAGTACAGCAAGCAGTAAGAGGATTAATCTATGACAGAGACAGTAACCTTATTGTTGCCAATGTTCCTGCTTACGACTTAATGATTATCCCCAGAGAATTAAAAGAACAAGAAATTGACACTTTAGCTTTTTGTAATTTGATTAGCATAAGCAAAGAAGAATATCTAGAAAAATACAAAAAAGCTGCTGACTATTCTGGATATAAGGAAAGTGTATTCATCAAACACATCAACCTAGAAAACTCTAGCACATTATCCGAAAAGCTTTTCCAATTTCCTGGTTTTTATTTAAGAAAGATTACCATGCGAGATTACCCAAGTAATATAGCTACTCATTTAGTAGGTTATCTGGGAGAAGTAAATTTAAAAAAAACAAAGGAAGACCCTTACTACACCAAAGGAGATTTGACAGGAGTTAGTGGAGTGGAAGCAGCCTATGAAAAACAACTAAGAGGGACTAAAGGAATGGCCATAAAATTGGTTGATGTACATAACCGTGACCAAGGGAAATTCCAAGAAGGGAAGTTTGATACCCTACCTATTGCTGGCAGTACTTTAATTTCAACCATTGACATTCAGCTGCAAGAATATGGTGAACAGCTAATGAAAAATAAGATTGGAGCTATAGTAGCAATTGAACCCTCAACAGGAGAAATTCTTGCTCTAGTTTCCGCACCTACTTACAATCCTAATTTGTTAATTGGACGAAAACGATCAGCCAATTATAGCATCCTATCTAAGGATGAAAAAAAACCTTTATTCAATAGAGCTCTCCAAGGAACCTACCCGCCTGGTTCAACTTTCAAATTAATAACCGGACTTATTGCTTTGCAAGAAGGAGCAATATCCATAAACACTCAATTTTCCTGTGATGATGGTTACGACTATGGAAATGATAAAAAAGTAGGTTGCCACCCTCATAAATCACCTGTTAGGTTAATAAACGGAATTGAAATTTCATGTAACACTTATTTTTGTAATATATACGAAAAGTATTTTAATCGCTTTGGCTCTACCATTGAGGGCTATGATAATTGGTACAGTCACGTATCGAGTTTTGGCGTTGGGAACTTTATGAATAATGACTTTATAACAGGAAGTGCAGGGAAACTACCAAAATCAACTTATTTTAACACTTTATACAGAGGAAGTTGGAATGCAAATACTATTATATCAATGGCAATTGGGCAAGGAGAATTGTTGCTTACCCCAATTCAAATGGCAAACATGACCGCTATACTTGCCAATAAAGGGTTTTACTATACACCACACATTATCAAAAGCATTTCAGGAGAACAAACTATTGATAGTAACTATACAACTAAGAAATATTGTAGCATTGACAAAAAACATTTCATTCCAATAGTCAATGGTATGGAGCAAGTCGTTTACGGTAAAGAAGGAACAGCAAAATATTGTAAAATTCCTAACTACGAAATATGTGGGAAAACAGGGACAGCACAAAATCCTCATGGAGAGGATCATTCTATATTTATTGCTTTTGCACCCAAAGATAACCCAGCAATTGCAATAGCCGTTTATGTTGAAAATGGAGGATGGGGATCGACTTGGGCTGCTCCTATTGCATCCTTAATGATAGAAAAATACCTAAACAGAGAAATAACAAATAAAGCCCAAGAAACTTTTATCCTAAATGGAAATTTAATAGATAAATAATGAGAGCTGCAAAAAATATATTCGCAAACATTGACAAAGTAAGTATTGGACTTTATGCATTGCTTATGCTTTTCGGATGGATAAATATTTATGCATCACAGTATAATGATGACTCGGCAATGGTAATTGACTTTAGTAGCCGATATGGAAAACAACTTTTTTTTATTTGCATTTCTTCTTTTGTTGCTTTTTTAATACTTATAATCGATTGGAAATTCTTTTACTCCCTTTCTTACATCTTCTATGTCGCTATTATTCTACTGCTAATTGGAGTGCTTTTTAAAGGAGGAATTACCGGTGGAGCTACATCCTGGTTCGAATTTGGAAGTTTTAAATTTCAACCTTCAGAATTCGCAAAGTTTACCACAGCACTAGCGCTAGCAAAATATTATAATAACCTTAATACTAAACGCAAATCATTACGAGAAAAGCTGAATACCTATGCTATAATTATACTTCCGTTTTTATTGATTATACTGCAAAATGACCTTGGTACAGCCTTAGTTTATGCGGGTTTTATACTCGTTTTGTATCGTGAAGGCCTTTCAGGAAATATCTTAATATTCGGATTAATTATTGCCATTCTATTTGTGGTTACCTTGTTAGTTGAAAAGACAATTCTAATTCCATTTTTAGCAGGAATTGCACTAATTATATTTCTACTTTCAAGAAGAAAAAAGAAAGAACTACTGCTTATAATGGGCATACTAATAACCTGTAACTCTTTTATTTTTAGTGTTGATTATATATTCAATGATGTAATGGCCCCACATCAAAAAAAAAGAATAGATATTTTATTAGGAAAAGAGTTTGACCCTCATGGAGCAGGATACAACCTTATCCAATCAAAAATTGCGATTGGCTCTGGAGGGTTTAGTGGAAAAGGTTTTTTAAACGGAACACAAACCCGCTTTGATTTTGTACCCGAACAAAGTACAGACTTTATCTTTTGTACTATCGGAGAGGAATGGGGATTCCTAGGTAGTTTTTTCTTTATCTCATTATTCCTAGGTCTGCTCTTTAGGGTGCTTTTCCTTGCCGAAAGACAAAGATCAAACTTCAGTAGGATTTATGGCTATAGTGTCGCCACTATCCTTTTTATGCACTTTACTATAAATATAGGAATGACTATTGGCTTGTTGCCTGTAATTGGAATACCATTGCCTTTTATTAGTTATGGCGGTTCTTCTTTATTAGGCTTTACTATACTACTCTTTATTTTCCTAAATCTTGATTCTTACCGCTTACAGATTTTGAGATAAAAAAAGCCCAGCCTTTCGGCTGAGCATTCTATTTTCATTTTAAAACTGACTAGTAGAAATCTGAACGATTATCTTTTACATCAGCCTCAGTGTTTAATACTTTATAAGCAGCACCATTAGCATAAGCAGCAACTCCTTTTTTAACTTCTTGTTTTTGCTTAGTAAAATCACCATTAGTTTTTGCATCATCCTTAGCGGTAACCTGTACTACATAAACAGCATTAGCTCCTGCAATTGGACTAGAAACAGAACCAACAGCAGTACCAAAAATAGAACCTACTAACTCAGGTTCGTAACCAATACCTTGCAAGCTTAAGTTTGCCAAATTAGCTCTTTGTGCATTCACAACAGTTTGTCCATTGTTAGATGCAATGGAAACTAAATCATTTCCTGTTATAGTAGCAGTAATATAGTCCGCTTTCTTATCCTTCACTACTAAAGCAGAAATTTGCTCTTTAATATCTTCTAAAGGGACATTCCCCTTAATATGTTCTTTTGTTAAGTAAGCAACAACATAAGAGTTTTCAAATTGGAATACTTCAGAAACAGTTTCTTCATCTGTAGTATTCATCCATCTTACCATTTCTCTTGAGTTTGGCAAGCCAACAATGCTTTGCTTGTCAGCAGTTACTTTACTATCGCTTCTTTTTACTAAATTTTGCTGTGCAACTAAAGAATCAAAAGCAATTCCTTCATTTAATATTTTTCCTGCAAACTGAGCTGCTTGTGAGTAATATGTATTATACGTTTCAGTACTTGGCTCAACATTTCTGTCGATAAAAGCAATTTTTACTTTACGTACAGCTTTACTTGTTTTTGTTACCTCAATAAGATGAACACCAAATTGAGAAGTAACGACACTTAAGTCCCCTCTTTTAGAAGTAAAACATGCTTCATTAAATTCATCAACCATTGCTCCTTCCGAGAACCAACCCAAATCACCTCCTTTAATAGCTGATCCTTTATCGTCAGAATTCTTTTGTGCTAAATCACCAAAGTCAGTACCTGCCTGAACTTGTGTTTTTATTGCTTCAATTCTTATATTTACAGAATCCAAATTCATATTTTCAGTAGGAGTTATTAAGATATGACGCGCCTCAACTGAATCAGGACGATTTTGAGCAATCGCTAACTTAGCAATACGATAAACACCTTGACTCGCTTGATAAGGCCCCATAACAGTACCTTGTTCAGCATTAAATAACTCTTCCCAATTCTTATCTGCTAAACCTTCTTTAGTAGTAAAAGTAAAACGTGCTGAAGTATTATCAGAATTTCTTCTAGCCATTAAATCATAATCTTCAAAAATAGTAAAGTCAGCTTTTAAATCGGCAATAGCTGATTTAGTAGCTGCATCATCTTCTTGTGAAGGAATAACTGTAAACACTACAAAGTCAACATCCTTTGATGCTGCTTGCTCATAGTCTGATTTATTGTCATCATAATAATTTGCTAATTCGCTTTCAGTTGGCTCAACCATGCTATCAGCAACTGAAGAAAAAGGAATAGCTACATAGTTAAAAGTAATATTTTGTGAACTTTCGTTAAATTTTAACTTTGCTTCTTCACCCGTTACATACATAGCATTCGAAACTAGTGAATTGTACTTTGAAGTTTTAATTAAGCCGATTAAGTATTTTTGGAATCCTACCCATCTTGTTCGTGCTTCCCCTGTTGGATCTTGGTCAATTTGTTTTAAATAGCCTAACACCTTAGTTCTATCGAACTGACCAGTTGCTTGGTCTTGAAATGCAGGAACTTTTGAAATTTCAGGATGTACATTTAAACCCTGTAATAACTCAAAGAATTCATCATCAGAAACATCAATTCCTAATTTTCCAAATTCATTATCCATAATTAAATCCCTTACATACTGATCCCATATTTGAGATCGAATTTGAGCAGTAGTAGTTTGATTAAGTACACCTTGTTGATTCTGAGATTTCCAGTTTTCAATCCCTTCCTCCACCTTTACCTCATAAGCTTGACGCATTACATCTTCACCTAACACTTCACCTACATAAATACTACCTCCTCCTCCTGAACCTAGAGATGACATGAAATCACCTAAAATGAAGGCTAGCATTGCTACGCCAATTACCGTTAATAGTAATCCTGATCTATTTCTAATTTTTCCTAGTGTTGCCATTCTTGTTTTATTTTATTGAAGTTGGCGAATATACAATTGTTATTTAAGAAATGAAAATAGAAAAGCCTCCTATTTTCTATCTAGTAGAGACCTTCAATTGTACTTCTTGTATTGCAGTATCGTTTACTTTTATGATTGTAAATTGAAATTCTTCAAGCTCAACTACATCATTTTTTTGAGGAATTTCTGCTAAATGATGTAAAATTAATCCTGCTATAGTTTCGTATTCATCTGACTCAGGGAGGGTAAGATTATATTTTTTATTTACAAGCTCAATGTCCAAACCTGCAAAAAGCTGATATTTATTCTTAGCTAATTTTTTATCAGTAATTTCTTCCACATCATGCTCATCAACTATCTCCCCAACAATTTCTTCAGTAACATCCTCAATGGTAAGCATACCTGAAGTACCTCCGAACTCATCAACCACCAAAGCAACCCCTTTATTACTTTCAATAAACTGATTTAGCAATTGCATAACTGACATACTTTCTGGCACAAAAGGGATAGGCAATAAAATAGAACGTACATTCTGTGGATTTCTAAATAAATCAGACGAATGAATATAGCCAATCACTTTATCAATATTACCTTTAAAAATTAATATTTTGGACAGCTTAGTAGAAATAAATCTATTTTTAATTTCATTAATTGGTGAAGAAATATCCATAGCAACTAGTTTAGTTCTTGGAATCATACATTCACGCAATTTTTTATCAGTTAAGTCCAACACATTCTGCAGCATCTCCACCTCAACCCTACTATCCTCCACTCCTTCAGCCGATTTTACATTACTCAGATATTCATCCAAATCTGTTTTACCAAACACCTGCTTCCCAACTTCCATTTTTTGCCCTAACAAATATTTTAATACTAATTTAGAAAGAAATAACATTAGCAAAGCTACGGGACGAAAAAAAACAAAAAATAACCAAATTGGGATAGAAAATATTCTTAAAATCTGGTTGGGATAAATTCTAAAAATTGCTTTAGGTAAAAATTCAGCTGTTACCAAAACAATTAAAGTAGTAATAATGGTTTGCACCATCAAAAGTGAAAAATCAGAATTGAAATAATCAGTAATTTGTGGCGTTAAAATTTGAGTCATTACAATACCATAAACCACCAAAGCGATATTATTCCCTACCAACATGGTAGTTATAAAATCAGATTCATTCTTAGAAAAATAAGTAATTATATTTGCTGGAAATTTTCCAGTATTTTTATCTAACTCTAGCTTTAACTTATTAGCCGAAATAAAAGCAATTTCTACTCCTGAGAAAAAAGCTGAAAACAACAAGGTAGAAATAGCAATAGATTCAAGCATAAGGGTAAAAATACTAAAACTTAATGTGTTTGAGTTGCGAAATCAAAAGTTCCGTTAATTTTAGTAATTGAATATTGTTTAAAGTCAGGAGTAGAAGTAAAACCTTCACCATATATAACCTCTTTACCAGTGGTAATTTTCACTTTCTTATCAGTAAATATTTTATTTTTATTCTCATCCCAAATCAACTCATCCGTCTCCAGTTTTTTATCATCACTGCTAATTAGTATTACATTATTTTGTGCCAACATAATTTTTTTTCCCTCATCTATTGAAGCATAATCCGCCATAAGTGTTGACTGCAATTGTGAAGAATCATTATAGAAATACACTTCTAAATGATCAGAAAAAATTAATGAAGGTTCAATGTCTTGAAAACGCTCAATACGACTAGCTACCACTCTAACTTTTACCTTACCGTTTTCAGTATGCAGAAGTTCAGCACCTTTAATCTGTTCAATAGGTTGTTGTTTATCACTAACAAACTCCTGTACCAATTTAGGGTCATTAGTACATGAAACTAGTACAACCAAAAAGAAAAGAAATAAACGCATAATTTTCGATTAGTCACTTGTGCGAGCAGTAGTCGCTATATTAATCCAACAACCAATAGTGTGCGATTTCCCAGCTTCCACTCCATTAAAGAAACAAGTTTCTTTAGTGGGAAAATATTTTGAATAGGTATTAATACTTTTACTTGCTCTTTCTTTAGTATCTTCATCCGATAGTGCTTTACTAAATGCATCAACTGCAACCCAGTAAACTGTTGATTTTTCAAAATCACCACTACAATTTTTAGCTCCTGAAATATAAATATTTCCTAAGTTTAAATACGCTTCACCCCAGCCACTTCTTAGCTCTAAAGCACTATAAACAGCATTTCTTGCCAAGGAAAAAGAACCAGCATTACGATAAGCATCTGCTAAACCTAAATAGTAAATAGCTTTTTGATTTTCCACCTCTTCCATTTCAATTGCTTTTGTAGCAAACTCAATAGCATCAGAAGATTTTCCTTTTGCGATACTCATTTTCGCCATTTTATCAGCTGAAGATGCTGAAGGATCTAGATCATATAACCTACTAGATGCATCAAAGAATAATTGTTCAGTTGTACACTCCTTTTTTTCCAATACTTTTGTTACTCTATTTAAGAAAGAAACATCCTCAGTTGTAGGATCAAATTTTGCAGAAAAAAGCATCACTATATCCTCACAATTAGCATAAGGAGTAAAAAGATTTTCAATCTTTTCAGCATACTGAATAAAATACTTAGTTACTTTGGACTCATTCACAATATTATAATCAATCACTTCAGAAATTCGAGCATAAGCCTCCAAAACATCTTGCTTTGTTTTTTCTCCAAGTTTCTCCAAGTTCACCATTGCTTGCATATAACCATAAACTGCTCTGAAATCTGAATTATTTCCATCCAGTGTTATTGATTTATCCAAAATAGATAAAGCTTCAGCACTTCTTTTTTCATCAGCAATCACTAACTCATAACCTTTTAAACCTAACACATATCCCTCTTTTCCAAAATACTGGATTCTTTGGTCAAAAATCATCATTATAGTATCCAAATATGCCGCCTTATTTTCTTTATCAACCTTCATTCTCTCTTTAAAAATCTTAGGCCCATTCTTATAGATATTCCCACTTGAATTAGGACAATTATTAAAAGTCCAACGCCAAGGTTTTAAAGCATCAACATAGTTCTCTTGCTTATAATACTCTCTAAATAACGAAAGGTTTTCAATACAAGCAACACTATCGGTTCCAAATTTGGATTGAGCATTTACACTAAAACCCATTAAAACTATTACTACTAAAACAAAATTTATTTTCATCATCTTATTAATCATATTTTCTTTTTACGAACCAAATTCCGTCATAAGAAACGCTTAGACCAAACTTTACAAATTGTTCTTTTATTAAACTATTATCGGTTGTTCCTCTTTGCCCTAAAGTAAGAGAAACATCATATTTTGTTCTTGATTTTTTAACAGGAATACCAAAACCAAAACTTACGCTCATTTCTTTTAATTGTGTGTCATTTAAAGTTAAAGGAGTGTTACTATAAGCAGCTCCTAAACGGTATTGCATTCTTTTGTAATACTTAGTAACTGAATTAAATTCTGGAGTATATTGCAATCCACCAGAAAGACGCATACTATTACTTAATTCATCACTCTCCCCTAATAAAGTATAGTCAGCCCAATTTTGCATACTATAATCAGCAATCAAAAGCCATTTTTCACCATCACGATACATTAAACCAGTACTAATATACTTTGGCAAGGTAACTTCTCCCCACTCTACTACATTACTAGCAGTATCTTTTAGGATTTCATTTTCTCCTGAAATAGTTTCCACAATATTTGTTCTTTTTGCTCGCAGGCTTGAATTATTATTAGCTGTTAAACCAAAGGATAATTCCTTCTCATTTGCTAATTCCTTTTTATACATTAGCCCCAACTCATAGTAATATCCTTTTAAGTTAATGCTAGAATTTGAACGAGCATCCAAAGTATTTTCGTCATTAACATCTAACATATTTCTTCTGTTTAATCCTCCAAACAAATAAGATGCATTCATTCCTATAGAAAAACCTTTGAAAGGTTCGTATGCTCCTCCAAAATATACTTTACTCAAACCTCCATCTCCTGAATAATTAGCTATTCCCGTATATTCTGGATCAGTTTCAGAAACTACAGGAGTACTAAATTCATATCCTATATCACTAAAAGGTAACATTCCAAAACTTGCCCCCAACTTACTACTAATAGGAAAAGCAATTGTCAAGTGACTAAAAGCAGAATTATTAGTAACCTGCTTATCAGTTGAATTTTGAAGTTGAGTTGTCTTATGCATTCCTCCTGTTGAAAACAAAAAAGAATTTGCTCTAAAAGAAGTATAACTTGCAGGATTTGATGGATTGACACTATTAGAACTACTAAGAGCTGTAACCCCACCCCCTAACGCATTGTATACTGGAAATGCATTTCCTTGCAAATCTCCTAATCCAAAACGAGAGTAAGGGGAACTTGTTCCTAATTGCGCAAAGGCACTCAATCCACAAAAGACAAAAAGTACTACTACTAATTTTTTTAATTTATTCATTATAATCTAAAATTTCATTTAATCCTTCCATTACTAAAAAAGGATTTGCAAATATGCTACTTTTTAATTCCTTTTCAAAGAAAAAACAATCCCCACCTGTAACGGCAATTATAGTGTCTTTATTTTCTATTTTGTAAACATTAATTATTTCCTGTACTTCCGCCAATATTCCTTTTTGCACACCACTTATAATTGATGAGTTTGTATCATCACCCATTTTCATATTACTCTCTGAGAATTCACATAATGGCAAGTTACTTGTAAACTGATTAAGTGCTTTGTACCTCATTCTTATTCCTGGAGAAATCCTACCTCCCTTATACACTTTTTCCTTATTAATAAAATCAATAGTCAGACAAGTACCTGCATCCAAGACCAAAATATCTTGCTTTGGAAATAAAAAAGATGCACCAACAACTGCAGCAATTCTGTCTTTACCTAAAGTATCTGGTGTTTTATAATCAATTGTGATTGGTAAAGGAGTGTTTTCATTTAAAAAATGAGCGTCAAAATGTTGAATTATTTTTTCAAGATCAGTATCTACTGCCTTAACAGATGAAATAATAGTATGTGAAATAGTTTGCTCCCCAACAAAAACAAGTATGTTTTGTAAAGTACAATCATTCAAAATAGAAGAGCTAATTAACTCTTTATCTTCAAATAAGGCAGTTTTAACCGCTGTATTGCCTATATCAATTATTAGTTTCACCGAATGTAAAATTTTGTCAAAAATATAAAATTACAATTCCCTATGATGATTTGCTCTAAATATTTCTCTAAATAAAAAAAACAATTAAATTTGCAGCCCTAAATAGTTGGCGCTATAGCTCAGTTGGTAGAGCAATGGACTGAAAATCCATGTGTCCCTAGTTCGAATCTTGGTAGCGCCACTTAAATAAAAAGCCCCACTCAAATGAGCGGGGCTTTTTTATTTTTATTAGAAGAAGTTTATTCAACTATTATTTTCTCAGTATAAATTGCATTTTCATCTTTCAATTCAACAGTATAAATACCTTTATCAAAACTTGATAAATCAATAATAGTATTCATTCCTTTTGTAGTATTAGAAAAAACTGTTTGACCTAATACATTATTTACTGTTACATCATAATTAGCAACCTCACCTAATTTAATAGTAAATATTCCATTAGTAGGATTAGGGTAAGTAGTGAAAACAGTTTGATTCACATCAGAAATAGCATTAGGATTTCCTGGGTCAAAATTCATTCTTAACATTGGAATATCAGAAATAGTATACCAATTTGGTGTCCCAACAGGATCAGAATAAATTCCATCCTTATCATACAACCCTTGTGAAGAATAATTTCCAACTCCAGAAGTATTGATCCCTACAGTATCTAATGGATTTAAGTATGAACCAAGAGCAATCCGAAAAGTAGTCCCAGCAGTTAATGTATATTCAGATGAAAAAGAGAGTGTAATCCAAGCTCCTAGATCAGATGGTTGTATAGTATAATCATCAGTTTGATCTAATAGAATAGGATCTCCTCCAGTCATATCTTCTTCATATAAAACAGCATAAACAAGAGCTCCTGGAACTGACCAATCAGTAATATTTGCCTCAACAGAAAATATATCAGCATCAGCATAAATATCATACGTTGAAGAAACTTCTAAACCACCAGCAGACCTTCCTATTCTCCAAGACCCATCAGCTAAATTATTGTCTTTACCATATATATAATCAGTAACAAAAGTCATTTTTGTTGCAGTATCTGAATATGTCATCACTAAACCTTGACCTAATGAATCAGCAATACTCCACATTTCTACAGAATAAATATCCAGATTTGATGGTGTGAAAAATGAATTACAAAGAAACGTATCATTTTCAATTGAAAGAAGAGTATTAGCTGTAGAGCTGCTATTAAACACAGAATTACCAGAACCATCAAAAACCTCCGCATACATCTGCACTTGCTGCTCTACTGACCCTTCATTAGTTATTACTGCTTCAAAAGCATAAGGGTTAGCTGTCGCTTGAACTATTGGATTAAAAGTATAATCCTGACCTAATCCTCCAGTATTCAAGTAATTAACCCACCAACCACCTATAACTTCTTCAGTCATAGTAATAGAATTTGCAGGAGATTCATAAACTTTAACATCATCAATATACCACCCATAAGCTATCCATACATTAGGGTTAGTAGAGCTATTAGGGTAATTTGTAGTCCAACTAAATCTAATCCATACTGAACTTGTGTTAGCCTGTATGTAAGGCGCTAATGTTATTTCTCTGGCAGTTGGATTAGCGTAAGCTGCCCCACCACTTTGAGATAATACAGAATAATTTAAATTATCTGCAATAGTTGTAAATGTAGTTCCGTCAAGGCTAATTTGTACTTCCTGTAAATCATTAAATCTAGCTCCATATTCCTCAAAAGAAAGCACAGCATTAGGAGATCCAATCGCAGCACCAATATCTATAGGAAGAGCTGTTGTCATAGTGTAAGTAACATTTAACATTTGACTAGCCTGTTGAGCATCTCCATTTGACAACTCAGCATAATTACCTCCAGAAGTAGAACTAATTCCATTTGTAGACCACCAACCATCAACAGTACCATCAATTGACCAACCATACGCGCCTCCATTTTGACCACTATTATCCAAAGTCCATAAAGTAGGGTCCGTAAAATCACTTTCCCAAATAATATTCATAGATGAACTTGAATTATTAATTATTGGATTAAAAATCTGACTATCCGATACAACAAGTTCATTGAATTCCTTAGCAGAACTCATGCTATTCATTACATTGCTAGAAGTTTGAGCATTAGCACTACAAGATACAGCAATAACACATATTGAAATGTAGAGTTTTTTCATTTTAATAAATTTAAATTATTTAGTTTGTAAAGATACAAAAAATAAAGCATAAAAAAGCCCGGTTAAGCGGGCTCTTATTTTATATAGTAATTTAAAAACTACTCAACTATTAGTTGTTTTTCTATGATACCATTTTCATACATATAGAACAAAGGGGAGTTTTTAGTTTTTTCAGTTTTTCTTCCTAATACATCAACAATTTTTATAAGTTTTCCTTTTTCTTCTTGTTTCACATCAGAAACCGCACTAACACTTCCTGGATCAAAATTCATTCTCAACATTGGAATGCCTGAAATAGTATACCAATTTGGTGTCCCAACAGGATCAGAATAAATTCCATCCTTATCATACAACCCTTGTGAAGAATAATTTCCAACTCCAGAAGTATTGATCCCTACAGTATCTAATGGATTTAAGTATGAACCAAGAGCAATCCGAAAAGTAGTCCCAGCAGTTAATGTATATTCAGATGAAAAAGAGAGTGTAATCCAAGCTCCTAGATCAGATGGTTGTATAGTATAATCATCAGTTTGATCTAATA
>JACNFT010000023.1 GCA_014384505.1 Cryomorphaceae bacterium
TGGAGCAGGGTGGTGTTTTTCCAAAATGGGCACAAGGTTCAAGGTTTACATAAAGCGTAGATTTAGGGAGTAAACTTTTGTCTTTTACACTAGTAATTGCATTTACTTCAGCATGTTCTTTACCATATTCCATATGATATCCTTCTCCAATTATTTTATTTTCATAAACAATAACTGAACCTACCATTGGGTTTGGAGAAACATTCTCTAAACCTTTGGACGCTAACTCCAAGCACCTGTTCATGAAAAACTCCTGATTTTGCATGCTTCAAAAATAGCAAAATCATACCTTTGTCCTGTGGAAAAAGTCAGCAATATTATACCGTATTTTATTAAGCAGTTAAATGGCATTGTCCAAGAGCGTGAAATTATTTCATTGGCTTACATCAGTATTGACTTTCTTTTGGGTTATAATCGCTCGGACTGTATTATTCATTCAGACAAGGATATTACTAGTGAGGTATCAGATAGAATTAAACAGATAATCGTGGATTTAAAAACGAATAAGCCCATACAACACATTATAGGTGAAGCTGAGTTTTATGAATTAAAATTCAACGTAAATGAGCACACATTAATTCCAAGACCAGAAACAGAAGAATTAGTAAAATGGATATTGGAGCATGAATTTAGCTCTGCTTTAGATATCGGAACAGGTTCAGGTTGTATTGCTATTGCTTTAAGGAAAAATATAGGTGCAGAAATTTCGGCTATTGATGTGTCTGAATCTGCTTTATTGGTGGCTAAAGAAAATGCAAAAATTAATGAAGTTGAAATTAACTTTTTACTTCAGGATATTTTAAAAACGACCGCCTTACCAAAAGCGGATGTTATAGTAAGCAACCCTCCATATGTATTAGATATGGAAAAAGAAATAATGCTAGATAATGTATTGAATAATGAACCTCATTTAGCTCTGTTTGTTCCTGATAATAATCCTTTATTATTTTATAAAAAAATAGCTGAACTTGCATTTACAAGTTTATCAAAAAACGGATTGTTATTCTTTGAAATAAACGAACGGTTTGGTAAGCAAACAGTAGCCATGTTAAATGCTATTGGTTTTGTTGATATTGAGTTGAAAAAAGATATAAACGATAAGGATAGAATGATAAAAGCTACAAAGAATTAATTATTTTTGAAAAAGATAAATGATAATAAAAGAAGAAGATTTAAATGAACAAAAACAATGGTCAGCTGTACTTTATAATTTCTAAATGAAACCACTCGAACGCATAGCGTTTTTAAGAAAAGAATTATCGAAACATAATCATGCCTATTATGTGAATGATGCTCCTGTAATTTCAGATTTTGAATTTGATCAATTATTGTCTGAACTTCAGGAATTAGAAATTCATCACCCTGATTTGTTTGATAAAAATTCACCAACACAAAGAGTGGGAGGTGAAGTGCTGGATGGATTTACAGCCGTAAAGCATAATTACAGAATGCTTTCTTTAGGAAATACCTACTCCCCTAAAGATTTACATGATTTTGATGTTCGGATTAATAAACTAACAGATGATAATTTTGAGTATGTATGCGAGTTAAAATATGATGGAATTTCCATTAGTTTGACTTATGAAAATGGAGAGCTAATACAAGCATTAACTAGGGGAGATGGTACACAAGGAGATGACGTTACAGCTAATGTAAAAACGATTAAAAGTATACCTTTAAAATTAAAAGGAGATTATCCTGAAAAGTTTGAAATTAGAGGAGAGATTTTCTTGCCAATTGCAGGTTTAGTTCAAATGAATGAGATAAGAATTGAACAAGGTTTAGAACCTTATGCTAACCCAAGAAATACGGCATCAGGGAGTTTAAAATTACTTGATACTAAAGAAGTTGCTAAACGCCCTTTGGATTGTTATCTATATTATTTGCTTGGGAATAATTTACCAAGCAATACCCATTTTGATAATTTACAAAAAGCAAAGGAGTGGGGTTTTAAAATTCCATCAGAAATAGAAAGGCATAAAACAATTAATGATGTATTGATATTTATAGAAAAATGGGATGCTAAACGCCATGATTTGCCCTACGAAATTGATGGGATTGTTATAAAAGTAAATGATATAAATCTGCAAGAAGAAATGGGTTTTACTGCCAAATCTCCAAGGTGGGCAATTTCCTATAAGTTTAAGGCAGAACAAGTTTCAACTATTTTAGAAGAAATCACTTATCAAGTTGGTCGTACTGGGGCAATTACTCCTGTGGCTAACTTACTGCCCGTGCAATTAGCAGGAACAACTGTAAAGCGTGCCTCATTACATAATGCTGATCAAATTGAGAAATTGGACATTCGAGAAGGTGATAAGGTTTTTGTAGAAAAAGGAGGAGAGATTATTCCAAAAGTAGTGGGAGTGGAGTTAAAGGCTAGAGATTTATTTTCTCAGCCTACACGCTATATTACACATTGTCCTTCTTGTAGTACTGAATTAGTACGTAAGGAAGGAGATGTAAAGCATTATTGTCTGAATGCTGAAAGTTGCCCACCACAGATAAAAGGAAAGTTTGAGCATTTTATTAGCCGTAAAGCCATGAATATTGATGGGCTTGGTGGGGAAACTATTGACCTTTTAATTCAAGAGGGATTAATTTCTGAAATTTCTGATTTATATCTTTTAGAAAAGGAAGATGTGTTGCCTCTAGAAAGAATAGCAGAAAAATCTGCTGAGAATTTAATACTAGGATTAAAGGCTTCAAAAAATATTCCTTTTGAAAGAGTGTTATTTGGGCTTGGGATAAGGTATGTTGGGGAAACTGTGGCAAAAGTTTTAGCAAAGCACTTTAAAACAATTGATGCAATAATTACTGCAGATATGGAAACCATGATTGCAGTAGATGAAATTGGAGATAAGATTGCTGAGAGTGTAATTTTATATTTTTCACAGCAAAAAAACATTGATTTAATAACTGCTCTTAAAAATTCAGGATTACAATTCGTCTCTAAAGTTGAAGACACTTCAAAATCTGAACACTTAAAAGGAATGAGGATTGTGGTTTCAGGTGTGTTTAATATATTTTCTAGAAATGAGCTTAAAAAAATGATTGAGGAACATGGAGGAAAAAATGTAGGTTCTATTTCAAAAAGCACTACTTTTGTTCTGGCTGGAGAAAATATGGGGCCTAGTAAAAAAGAAAAAGCAGAAAGTTTAGGAGTAAATATAGTAAATGAAGATGAATTTTTAGCAAAAATTAGTTAATGAAATTTATAGAAAATACAAAGAAAAAAATTGGGAAATGGGTTTTTCAAAAAGAGTTGAAAACCAATAAGCGCTTAAAAGAGGTTTGTAACTTGGATGCTGCAATGTCCGTAGGTATTTTATATGACGCTACTTCAGAAGAGCAAATTAAGCAAGTAAAACCTTTTGTCGATTATTTTTCTGATTTAAAGAAGGATGTAAAAGCATTAGGCTATGTAAATGCTAAGCAGTTGTCCTACTGTCATATCCCTAAGTTAAAATATGATTTCTTTTATCAGAAAGACCTTAATTGGTATTATAAACCACATAATTATATTATCGATAATTTTGTAAAAAAGGAGTATGATATTTTGATTAATTTATGTGATGGTAGTTGTATTCCTATTAAATATTTAGTAGCAAGTTCTTTAGCACATTTTAAGATTGGACAACATGAAAACGGGTATGAAATCTATGATTTGATGATTGCATTAAAAGAAGATAAAAGCATGCATAAACTCATGCATGAAATAAAGCATTACATCAATTTAATAAATAAGTAAAATGGAAATAATTAAAGGAACAGGAGTGGCGCTTATTACACCTTTTAATGAGGATTTGAGTATAGATTACGTAGGCCTTGAAAAGCTAATAAATTATCAAATTGAAGGAGGAATTGATTATTTAGTTTTGATGGGTACAACTGGTGAAAGTGCAGTTTTGTCAAAAGAAGAAAAGCAAGCAATAATTGCTTTTTGTATAAAGATTAATAACGGTTTATTGCCTATTGTTTTGGGTATTGGAGGAAATAATACTTTAGCTTTGGTAGAGGAAATTAAGCAGACAAATTTTAAAGGTGTTGATGCGATACTTTCTGTTTCGCCTTGTTATAATAAACCTACTCAAGAAGGGATTTATCAGCATTATAAAATGATTGCACAAGTATGTCCTTTGCCAATTATATTGTACAATGTACCTGGGCGTACAGCTAGCAACATGGAGGCTGAAACTACTTTGCGTCTGGCAAATGATTTTAAAAATATAGTTTCTGTAAAAGAAGCTTCAGGTGATATGTATCAAATTATGAAAATTATTAAAAATAAACCTAGTAATTTTTTAGTGCTATCTGGTGATGACGGACTTACTTTACCTATGATTTATATGGGAGCAGAGGGAGTTGTTTCAGTAATTGGACAGTCGCATCCTAAGGAGTATTCTGATATGGTTTCTTTTGGAATGTCAGGAAATAATAACATTGCTAATCAATTGCACTATAAATTGTATGATTTTTATGGACCCTTTTATGCAGAGGGAAACCCAACAGGAGTAAAAGCGTGTCTGGAATTGTTAGGAATTTGTAAGTCCTTTGTTCGTCCGCCACTTGTTGGAGCAAGTGATGCAATAAAAAAGGAACTTAAAAGTTTATTGAAGTAATGAAAAATATAATCCTAATAATTATGGCAATCTTCTCCTTTACTAATAGTAATGCACAAAAATCAATTTATGATATAGCAATTAATGATATTGCCGGTAATCCTATCGATTTAAATGAGTTTAAGGGCAAGCATATCCTATTTGTTAATGTGGCTTCAGAATGTGGTTTTACCCCACAATATGCAGGCTTAGAAGAGTTGCATCAGCAGTATAAAAATGATTTAATTGTGATTGGCTTACCCTGTAATCAATTTGGAGGGCAGGAACCAGAGGCTGAAAAAGAGATTCAGCAGTTTTGCACTAAAAACTTTGGAGTTACTTTTTTATTGACCGAAAAAATTGAAGTTAAAGGAGATGAGAAACACCCACTTTATAGCTGGTTAACGGATAAAAAAATAAATGGAAAATCAAGTTCTACCGTAAAATGGAATTTTCAGAAATATATTGTTGATGAAAAAGGAGAGTTTGTAAATTACTTTTACTCCACAACAAAGCCATTAAGCCCAAAAATCACTTCAATACTAAAGCAATAAAATCAAATTATTGCACTTTACTAGATATAAAAATAATTTAGGAATATCCAAATATACCTTTTATCTTTGCCCCATTAAAATTATGATGAGAAAAATAACAACTATACTATTACTTGCTTTGGTCTTGAATTCTTGCGGAGAATATCAAAAAGTATTAAAGAGTGATGATTACAACTATAAGTACACAAAAGCGGTTGCCTATTATGAAGCAGAAGATTTCAATAGAGCTATGCCTTTATTCAATGAATTATCGACAGTACTAAGAGGTACTGCAAAAATGGAGGAGGTAAGTTATTATTTTGCTTATTGTCATTATTCTGCTAGTGATAATTTAATGGCAGCTTATTTGTTTAAGAACTATACTCAAAACTACCCGAATGGTAAGCATACTGAAGAATGTGCTTATATGACAGCATATTGTTATTATCTTGAAGCTCCTAATTACTCCCTTGATGCAACTAATAATTACAAGGCTATAAATGAATTACAAGCTTTTGTTGATAGATTTCCTAATAGTGATAGAGTTGAAAAATGTAATGTATTGTTGGATGAGTTAAGAGCTATCTTATCTAAAAAAGCATTTGAAAATGCTAAACAATATTTTACAACAGAAAATTATAAATCGGCAATTATTGCCTTGGAAAATGTATTGATTGATTTTCCATCTTATACTAACAGGGAAGAAGTACACTTTTTAATTGTAAAATCATCTTATTCACTAGCTGTTAATAGTATTAGTACTAAAGTTACTCCTAGGTTAAAAGCAACTTTAGATGCTTATGCTCAATTTAAGGATAATTACCCAAATAGTGATTTTATAAAAGATTTAGAAAACACTTATAATAAAACGAATCAAACTTTAACTGAATTAAAAGAAAACAAAGATGAAATTTAAAAACACAGGAGCACAAAAATCTACAATCACTAGAGATGTAAATGATTTTGTTGATAAAACAGATAATATTTTCAAAGCTGTTTCGGTGATGGCAAAAAGATCAGCTCAAGTTAATGAAAAAATGAAAGCTGAATTAATGTTAAAATTAGAAGAGTTTGCATTAACACAAGAACAATTGGATGAGGTTTTTGAAAACCAAGAACAAATTGCAGTTTCAAAATTTTATGAAAGTTTACCAAAGCCATGGGCAATTGCAATGAAAGAATTATTGAATGATGAAATCTATATGCGTGATGCTGATGCAGAAGAAAGTGTAGGGGATTCAAATAAAAATGCTTAAGGGTAAGAAAGTATTATTAGGGGTTACAGCTAGTATTGCAGCTTATAAAACAGCTGAATTAGTGCGCCTATTTAAAAAAGCAGGAGCTTTAGTTCGAGTTATTCAAACTGAGGCTTCTTTAGATTTTATTGCTCCGTTAACCTTAGCTACTTTATCCGAAAATCCGGTATTAACCAAAATGGTTGATACCGATAGTGGTGAATGGAGTAATCATGTTGAATTAGGATTGTGGGCTGATATGATGGTAATTGCTCCTTTGACTGCTAATACTATGGCAAAAATGAAAAGTGGCGAATGTGATAATTTACTTTTAGCTACTTATTTGTCCGCCAAATGTCCTGTTTTTTTTGCTCCTGCAATGGATTTGGATATGTATAAACATCCTTCAACAAAAGCGAATATTAGCACATTACAGGAATATGGAAATACTTTAATTCCTTCAGGATTTGGTGAGTTAGCTAGTGGTTTGGTAGGAGAGGGTAGGATGGCAGAACCATCTGAAATAATTGAATGCATTACTGCAGAACTAAATAATGATTTGCCTTTAATAAATAAAAAAGTATTAATTACTGCTGGTCCAACCCATGAATCTATTGATCCTGTACGTTTTATTGCTAATCGTTCATCAGGTAAAATGGGTATTGCATTAGCAATTGAGGCTGCAAATAAAGGAGCTTTAGTTAGTTTAGTTTTAGGTCCTACACATTTGGAATGTAACCATTCTAATATTAAAGTTTACAAAGTAATTACCGCCTCACAAATGTATGAGCAAGTAAATGCTTGCTTTTCCACATCTGATATTGGTATTTTTACTGCTGCTGTAGCTGATTATAAACCAGTTTTTGTAGCTAAAAATAAGATTAAGAAATCAGATAGTAGTTTAAGTATTTCTCTTGAAAAAACAGTTGATATTCTTGCGGAAATGGGGAATAAGAAAAGTGATAAGCAGTTTATTGTTGGTTTTGCATTAGAAACTGATAATGAAGTTGAAAATGCAAAGGATAAATTAAAAAGAAAAAATTTAGATATGATTGTGTTGAATTCTTTAAATAATAAGGGTGCAGGCTTTCAACATAATACTAATAAAATAACTATTATTGACAAAGCCAATAATATTAGTAATTTTGAGTTAAAGGAAAAGAGTGAAGTTGCAAAAGATGTTATTGATAAAATAATTGAATTAAGTGAATAAGAAACTAGTTTTATATATATTATTTGGAGTGTTTGTTGTAAATACAAGTGCGCAAGAGTTATTGTGTAATATCAGAGTGAACTCAAGTCAAGTTCAAACGAGTGATAGAAAGGTTTTTCAAACCATGCAGACTGAGATTTATGAGTTCATTAATAATAAAAAATGGTCGACTACTAATATTCAGAATGAGGAGCGTATAGAATGCACTATCATGATAAATATAAGTAAAAAAATATCTAATGATGAGTTTGAAGGTTCAATACAAATTCAAAGTACACGGCCTATTTATGGGACTTCTTATAAATCTACTTTGTTTAATTATTTAGATAATAATTTTAGATTTAAATATTTGGAATATCAGTCTTTAGAATTTTCTGAATCTACACATATGTCTAACCTTACATCCGTTCTTGCTTTCTATGTAAACATAGTATTAGGCTTAGATTTTTCTACTTTTTCTGAAGATGGTGGAAATGAGTATTTTAACATGGCTCAAAAGATAGTAAGTAATGCTCAAAATGCTCCAGAAACGGGTTGGAAAGCTTTTGAAAATGATAAAAACAGATATTGGTTAGCACATGATTTAATAGATCAAAGATACTCTGATTTTCATATGTGTATGTATCGTTACCATAGGATGGGTATGGATAAACTAGCTGAAGAACCAGATGATGCTCGTTTTGAAATTACGGAAGCACTAGAGAGTTTAAAAAGTATTTATCGTGAAAATACATCTGCTTTTATTCTGAAACTCTTCTTTGATGCTAAATCAGATGAGATTATTAAAATCTATTCTGAAGCTTTTCCTAATGAAAAAGCTAGGATTGCCAAAACATTAATTGAGATTGATCCTTCTCACTCTACAAAATATGAGGCGATTACCAATTCTTCAGAAGGCGGTAAATGATAAAAAGTTTACACATTCAAAATTACGCTTTATTAAAAAATGTATTTATTAATTTTACGGATGGTTTTACTGTAGTTTCTGGAGAAACTGGTGCAGGTAAATCAATTATGTTGGATGCTTTATCACTTCTTTTAGGAAAAAGAGTTGAGCGTTTTTCAGCAGATGAAAATAGATCTAAAAGTACTATTGAGGCTACCTTTATTATTGATAGATCTAAAAAGCAATTTTTTACGGATAATGATTTAGATTTTGAAGAAGAAACTGTAGTTAGGCGAGAGATAAATGCTATTGGAAAAAGTAGAGCATTTATTAATGATACACCTGTTTTATTACAAGTATTAACTGCCTTTGGAAAGCAGATTATTGAAATTCATTCTCAACATCAGTCAGTATTATTAAAAGATGAGCAGGCTCAATTTTTGTTAATTGATCAGTTGGCAAAATCTGAAAAAGAACTAGCAAGCTACCAGAATGAGTTAAAGAAATATACTGCTTTAGTTTCAGCTTTAAGTGCCATTAAAAAATCAGGAAGTCTATCTTTATCAGAGCTAGAATTTTTACAATTTCAGTTTGAGGAGTTAAATACTGCAAATCTCATAGAGAATGAAAAAGAAGAGCTGGAAAATAAGATCTCATTATTAGAGAATGTTGATGGAATTTCAAATGCTATTGCTGAGGGAGAACATTATTTAAATAATGAACAAGGAGTATTTACCTCTTTAAGTGTTGTTAAAAGAAAATTGAATGAATTTGATACTTTTAGTGAATTGTCAGCAAGATTAGATGTTGTCCTAATAGAATTGAATGATATAAATGCAGAATTATCTGATATAAATAATAAGTTAAATGCTAATCCTGAAGAATTATTGAAATTTAATAATCGTTTAGACCTATTGAATAATTTATTACTAAAACACAGAAAACAATTTATTGAAGAATTAATAGATTTAAAGCATGAGATTGAGAAAAAAATTCAGCTCTCATCTTCTTTTGAAATACAAGTAATTGCAAAACATAAAGAAATAGATAAACAGATTTTAGTTTTAAAAGCTGCTGCTGAAGTTTTAAATACAAAGCGGAATAAGGTGTTACCTAGAATTAAGCAACAACTTCAGGAACATTTGCAACAATTAGGAATGCCTTATGCTAAGTTTGAAGTAGTATTTACTGAAATTAATCAGTTTTATCAAAATGGAAACACAACTATTTCCTTTTTGTTTTCGGCCAATAAAGGAAGTGTCTTGCAAGAAGTGGCTAAAGTGGCTTCTGGGGGAGAGCTTTCCAGATTAATGTTGGCTATAAAGTATATAACAGCTCAGCTATCAAAAGTAAATATCCTTGTTTTTGATGAAATTGATACTGGTGTAAGTGGTGAAATTGCAAGTTTAATGGGAGATATGATGCTTAAGATTAGTAAAGAAAATCAGCTAATTGCAATATCTCACTTACCACAAATAGCATCTAAAGCAAATAGTCATCTAAAGGTAGTGAAAAGGATTGTTGATAGTAATACTATTTCGGATGTTGTTGCTTTAAATCAGCAACAAAGAGTTGAGGAAATAGCGAAACTATTAAGTGGTAAAAAATTAACAAAGGCAGCATTTGATAATGCTGAAGAGTTATTAAATCAATAAGTTTATATTTGCAAAATAAATTACACAAAATGGCAAACAATATTTTAAAAGGAAAGAGAGGAATTATTTTTGGTGCATTAGATAGTAAATCTATAGCTTGGAAAGTTGCACAACATGCACATGCTGAGGGTGCAAAATTTGTTCTTACAAATGCACCTATCGCTTTGCGAATGGGTACAATTAACGAATTAGCTGAAGAAACAGGTTCTATCGTTATTCCAGCTGACGCAACTTCAATGGAGGATTTGAAAGTCCTATATGAAGGAGCTATGGAAGAGTTAGGAGGGAAGATTGATTTTGTACTGCATTCTATTGGGATGTCAGTAAATGTCCGTAAGGGAAAGGCTTATTATGAGCAAAACCACGATTGGACTATGAAGGGTTATGATGTTTCAGCTTTGTCATTCCATAAAACTATGCAAGCTGCTTGGGAATTAGATGCTTTAAGTGAATGGGGGTCAGTTGTTGGACTTTCTTACATTGCTGCTCAAAGAGTATTTCATACATATAATGATATGGCAGACAACAAGGCTATGTTAGAATCTATTGCAAGAAGTTTTGGTTACCATTACGGAATAAGAAGAAATGTGAGAGTAAATACAATTTCTCAATCACCAACAGATACTACTGCTGGTAGTGGAGTAGCTGGTTTTGATGGTTTTTATAGGTTCGCTAATGATCTTTCTCCTTTAGGAAATGCTACATCTGATGAGTGTGCAGATTATTGTATTTCTATGTTTTCTGATTATACAAGAAAAGTAACTATGCAAAACTTATTTCATGATGGAGGTTTCTCTTTTACTGGAATGAGTGAAACAGCAATGGCTACTTATCTAAAAGTGATGGAAGATGAGAAAGAAGTTTCTGATAAAAAATAATTATACTTTATTATATATAAAAAAAGCCCACTTTTCAGTGGGCTTTTTTATTAGTCTTTCTTCACTGACTTTTTTGGTTTTTGCTTAGGCTTAGTTATTTTCATTGTTAAAGTGGATTTATCCTTCTTTAAGCTGACTTTAATTGTATCGCCTTCTTTTATTTGAGCATTTATTATCTCTTCTGATAACGGATCTTCAAAATATTTTTGAATAGCTCGCTTTAAAGGTCTGGCGCCAAATTTAGAGTCAAATCCTTTTTCAGCTATAAAATCTTTAGCTTCTTCTGATATTTTAACGGTATATCCTAAAGTGTCTATACGTTTTAATAAGCTATTCATTTCAATATCTATAATTTTATCAATATCTTTTTTCTCCAAACTATTGAATACAATTACATCATCAATTCTATTTAAAAATTCAGGTGCAAAAGCTCTTTTTAATGCTTTTTCAATTACTCCTTTTGAGTGAGTGTCAGAATTATTAATTTTAGCTGTAGTGTTAAATCCTATACCTTGTCCAAAATCTTTTAATTCACGAGCTCCAATATTTGAAGTCATAATAATAATAGTATTTTTAAAACTAATTTTTCTTCCTAAGCTATCGGTCATCTGTCCATCATCTAATGCTTGTAATAAAATATTAAATATATCAGGATGTGCTTTTTCAATTTCATCAAGTAAGATAACAGAATAGGGCTTTCTTCTTACTTTTTCAGTAAGTTGTCCACCTTCCTCATAGCCTACATATCCAGGAGGAGCTCCAACCAATCTACTCACAGCAAATTTCTCCATGTATTCACTCATGTCTAAGCGGATAAGTGATTCTTGTGAATCAAACATTTCTTCTGATAAAGCTTTGGTAAGTTGTGTTTTTCCAACACCTGTTGGTCCTAAGAAGATGAATGAACCAATGGGTTTGTTAGGGTCTTTTAGTCCAACTCTATTCCTACGAATAGCTTTTACAACTTTCTCAACCGCTTCATTTTGTCCAATAATTTTAGCTTTAATGCTTTCTGTCATTGATGAAAGCTTCTTTCTTTCTTGTGACGCAATTCTGTTTACAGGAATTCCTGTCATTATTGAAACTACATCTGCTACATTTTCTTCTGATACAGTTTCCTTATGTGCTTTTAACTCCTTTTCCCATATATCTTTAGCATGCTCAAGTTGAGCGGTGAGCTTCTTTTCACTATCTCGTAATTCAGCTGCTATTTCAAATTTCTGCTTTTTGATAGCACCTTTTTTCTGAATTGTAATCTCATCAAGATTAGATTCTAAATTTATAATGTTTTTTGGAACTTTAATATTAGTTATATGCACTCTTGATCCTGCTTCATCCAATGCGTCAATAGCCTTGTCTGGTAAGAATCGATCATTCATGTACCTGTCAGTTAGTATCACGCAAGCTTTTATTGCATCAGCAGTATAACTTACATTATGATGCTCTTCATATTTAAATTTGATGTTTGTAAGTATTTCTATTGTTTCATCAATTGAAGTAGGTTCAACCATTACCTTTTGAAATCTTCTTTCTAAAGCGCCATCCTTTTCGATATGTTTACGGTATTCATCAAGGGTCGTTGCACCAATGCATTGTAGCTCCCCTTTTGCTAAGGCAGGCTTAAACATATTGGAAGCATCTAACGATCCTGAAGCGCCTCCAGCGCCAACTAAAGTATGTATTTCATCAATGAATAAAATGATATCAGGATTTTTTTCTAATTCGTTAATGATTCCTTTCATTCTCTCTTCAAATTGTCCTCTGTATTTAGTTCCTGCAACCAAAGCAGCTAAGTCAAGCATGACAATTCTTTTATTGAATAAAACCCTTGAAACTTTTCTTTGTATTATTCTAAGCGCTAAGCCTTCAGCAATAGCGGATTTACCCACTCCTGGTTCTCCAACTAAAATTGGATTGTTCTTTTTTCTTCTACTTAGTATCTGAGATACTCTTTCAATTTCTTTGTGCCTTCCTACAACAGGGTCTAACCTTCCTTCATTAGCGTATTTTGTCAGATCTCTTCCAAAGTTATCCAAAACAGGAGTTAGGCTTTTAGAGTTTGATTTTGGTTTTTCAATTGTTGATGAGCCAAAAACATCATCATCATCTTCATTTTCATCATCTTCATCAAAAGAATCATCATGCTTTGAGCTAATATCAATATTATGAGAATCATATTCTTCTAAAATAATTTCATAATTAAGGTGTAAGTGTTTGAAGGATATGGTAACAATATTGCTTTTGTCAAGTAGGATAGCTAGTAGAACATGAATTGTTTTTATTTCATCTTCTCCTAAGTTTTTACGCTCCATTATTGATTTTTTAAGAATGCGTTCTGTTTGTTTCTTAAAATCAATACTATCTTTATCAATATTAGATCTACTTTCTCTTTTGGTAATATTACTTTCAATGATAACGCGTAAGTCTTTAGGATCTATTCCTAAACCTTTTAATGTCTCTATTGCAGTACCACCACCTTCACGTAATATGCCTAAAAACAAATGTTCAACGCCTATGCTTTCGCCACCTAATCTAATTACCTCTTCTCTTACATAGGTAAAAACATCTTTCATTCTATTTGAAAATCCTGTATTCATAACTAGTTGTTTTAATTTAATCTAAAATATGTTGCAAGATACTTACTAAAAACCTATACTCTACAATAGTATTACTTCATTTTTTTTAACAAATATTGTTCATAACTTATAAGGTAAAAAATAAGCATTTTACTATTATAAATACGCAAATTTCTTTTATTTGTTACCTTAACGAAAAAAAGAAAAAATATATGTCATTAGGCGAAAAAATTATTCCTATTAATATTGAGGAGGAGATGAAATCAAAGTACATTGATTATTCAATGTCAGTCATTGTGTCAAGAGCTTTGCCAGATGTAAGAGATGGATTAAAGCCGGTGCACAGAAGGGTTTTGTTTGGAATGCATGAGTTAGGAATCAAGTCCAATACAGCTTACAAGAAATCAGCAAGAATTGTTGGAGAGGTTTTAGGTAAGTTTCATCCCCATGGTGATACTTCAGTTTATGATGCTATGGTTCGTATGGCTCAGCCTTGGAGTTTGCGTTATATGTTAGTTGACGGGCAAGGAAATTTTGGTTCTGTTGATGGAGATAACCCTGCTGCAATGCGTTATACAGAGGCTAGAATGCGTAAAACAGCAGAAGATATGTTGTTGGATATAGATAAAGAAACAATCGATTGGAACTTAAATTTTGATGACACTTTAAAAGAGCCATCAGTTTTACCAGCAAGATTACCTGCTTTACTATTAAATGGTGCAACTGGTATTGCGGTTGGTATGGCAACTAATATGCCTCCACATAACATTACTGAGATTGTGAATGGCACTCTTGCATATATTGAAAAGAGAGGTGATTTAGAAATTGCTGATTTAATGGAATATGTAAAAGCGCCTGATTTTCCAACAGGAGGAACAATTTATGGTTATGATGGTGTGCGTTCTGCTTTTGAAACGGGTAGAGGGAGGATTGTAATAAGAGCTAAAGTTCGTTTTGATGTATCAGGTACTAGAGAGCAAATTATTGTTGATGAGATTCCGTATATGGTGAATAAGGCCAATATGATTAAGCAAACTGCTGATTTAGTAAATTCTAAAAAGTTAGATGGAATTGCTGATATTAGAGATGAGTCGGATAGAAATGGAATGCGTATTGTTTATGATTTAAAGCGTGATGCAATTCCTAATATTGTATTAAATAAATTATACAAGTACACTGCTCTACAGTCTTCATTTTCAGTAAATAACATTGCACTAGTAAAAGGAAGACCTCAGTTATTAAACTTAAAAGAATTGATTGGTCATTTTGTAGATCATAGGCATGAAGTTTTAGTAAGAAAAACAAAATATGAATTAGCTGCAGCTGAAAAGAGAGCGCATATTTTAGAAGGTTTATTAATTGCAATAGATAATTTAGATGCTGTAATTAAATTGATTCGTTCTTCTCGTACTCCAGAAGATGCTAGAATTGGATTGATTAGTAATTTTAAATTATCGGAAATACAATCAAGAGCTATTTTGGACTTAAGATTACAAAAACTTACTGGTCTTGAGATGGATAAGATAAAAGCTGAGCATGCTGAAATAATGGAAAGAATTGTGCAGTTAAACTTAATTTTATCTGATGAAGATTTAAGATTTACTATGCTAGCTGATGATTTAAAAGAAGTAAAAGAAAAGTATGGTGATGAAAGAAGATCTAATATTGAATATTCTTCATCTGAAGTTAGTATTGAAGATATGATACCAAATGAGGAGGTACTAATTACTATTTCTAATTTAGGTTATATAAAAAGAACATCTTTAAGTGAATACCGATCTCAAAATAGAGGAGGAGTAGGGAGTAAAGGTGCTACTACAAGAGATGAAGATTTTGTAGAAGAAATGGTAATGGCAAATAATCATGATTATATGTTATTTTTTACAGAACAGGGCAGATGTTTCTGGCTGAAAGTATATGAAATTCCTGAAGGAGGAAAAACTGCTAAGGGTAGGGCTATTCAGAATATGATTAACTTACCTAAGGATGATAAGGTTATGGCGTACATTAATACTAAGGACTTAAAAGATGAGGAATACATCAATTCTCACTATATAGTAATGTGTACTAAGAAAGGAATTATTAAAAAGACTTCATTAGAACAATACTCTCGTCCTAGAACTAATGGAATTAATGCAATTACTATCCGTGAAGGAGATCAGTTGTTAGAGGCTAAAATGACTACTGGTAATTCTCAAATCATGATGGCTGTTAAGTCTGGTAAATCTATCCGTTTTGAAGAAGAAAAAGTAAGATCAATGGGTCGTACAGCTGCAGGGGTAAGAGGAATTAGATTACCTTCAGAGGAGGATGAAGTTATAGGAATGATTTGTATCAATGATACGGAATCATCTGTTTTAGTAGTTTCTGAAAATGGATATGGTAAGCGTTCAGCTGTTGAGGATTACAGAATCACAAATAGAGGTGGGAAAGGAGTTAAAACTATTAATGTTACTGAAAAAACAGGTGGATTAATTGCCCTTAAAAATGTTACTGATGCGGATGATTTAATGGTAATTAATAAATCAGGAATTACAATTAGAATTGGTGTAGATACTTTAAGAGTAATGGGTAGGGCAACTCAAGGAGTGAAGATTATTAGATTGAGAGATGAGGATAGTATTGCTTCAGTTGCTAGTGTTTCTAAATGGGAGGAGGAAGAACTGTTATTAGATGAAGAAGGAAATGTAATAGAAAATGAAGTTGTTGACGCTATTGACAATGAAGAGACAGCAACTAATGAAACTTCTCCAGAAGAAAATGAAGACAATAATACGAACGAAAACAATGAAGAAAATGAAGA
>JACNFT010000030.1 GCA_014384505.1 Cryomorphaceae bacterium
TAACACAGTTAATGATGATGAAAGCTGATGTATTGTCAGGAATTGATACGATTAAAGCCTGTACACATTACGAACTAAATGGAGAGAAAATTGACTACTTACCATTTGAGGACAATGAAAACCTTATTCCTGTCTACAATGAGCTACAAGGTTGGGAAATGGACTTAATGCAATTGGAAAACTTATCGCAAGCTCCAAAAACAGTACATGACTATATTACTTGGCTAGAGGATGTATTAGAAACTCCTATTTCAATTGTATCAGTTGGTCCTGATAGAAAACAAACCTTATACAGATAAAATTTGAAAATTCTATTTCATATTTTACTGTTGTTTTTGAGTATAAACCTTATTGCTCAGGAAAGTAAAAAAATAGAAATTTTAAATGCTGACAACACCTATGCTAATGCTAATATTCACCCAGATTATTGGCGTTTAATTGGTAATGTTTCTTTTTTGCATAATAACGCTATAATGACTTGCGATTCTGCTTATCATTATACTTCTGAAAATAAAATGGAAGCCTTTGGTGATATTAAAATTAACCAAGGTGATAGCATTACCCTTACAGGAGAAACGCTTACTTATTTTGGCTTAGAAAACAAAGCCGATATTTTAGGAGATGTAGTACTTATTGATAAGAAAATGACCTTAAGAACTGAGCAGGTGTTTTACAATTTAAGCACAAATATAGCTTCTTACCCAAAACAAGGAAATATTATTGATAATGAAAAAATAATTAATTCAAAAAGAGGAGCGTATCATTCGAATATTCATAGTTTTATTTTTACGGATTCAGTAGTTGTAATAAATAAGGATTACAATATAATTACTGACAATATGCACTATAATTCCAGTAGTGAGGTTACTTACTTTTTTGGTCCTTCTTTTATTATCTCTGATAATAAAACTATTTATTGTGAAAATGGCTGGTACAATACAAAAACAGACATAGCACAATTTAGAGAAAATGCCTATATTAGTACTGAAAGTTACTTATTGAAAGGTGATAGTTTGTATTATAATAAAAACAAGCAATACGGAAAAGCATTCAGCAATGTACAACTTATTGATACAGTTGAAAATATGACTGTTTATGGAGGAATTGCTGAATACTTTGAAGAAAAAGAAAAAATAATCATTAGCAAAAAACCTATGCTAGAATTACTTTTTGAAAAAGATACTTTATTTATGCATGCCAAGCAGTTTGTTTCTCAGCAAAAACCAGGTGAAAAAAAAATAATAGCCTACCCTAAAGTAACATTCTTTAAAACTGACTTTCAAGGAAAATGTGATTCCTTAAGCTATAATTTTACGGATTCAGTAGTGGAAATGTTTAACAGGCCTGTACTCTGGTCAGATGAATTTCAAATAACAGCTGATAGTTTGCAATTCTTGGTACATAAAGGAAAAATATCTCGTATGTTGTTAAAGCCAAACCCTATGATTATTTCACAAGAAGATACCTTGGATTATAATCAGATAAAAGGAAAAGATATGACCGCTTATTTTACAAATAATAAAATGAGACGTATGGATGTAAAGGGTAATGGACAAAGCATCTTTATTATAAAAGATGAAAAAACTGAAGACAAAATAGGATTTAACTATTCAGAATGTTCCGATTTGATTCTCTACTTTAATGAAAATAAACTAAAAGAGGTTAACTATGAAGTTAAACCTAAATCTACTACTACACCTTATAAAGATATTGAAGAAAAAAACCGTTACTTGAAAGGTTTTTTATGGAGAGGTGCTGAGCAACCAAAAAGCAAAGAAGATATTTTTAATTAATACACTTTGCCAGCCTATATAAGATATGATATTATGAAAGACACTAAAATGCTAAATTTTATTAAAGATACTTTAGAAAATATGCCATCAAGCTGGCTAAATCTGACAACCCATCGACTAAATATTTTTGATGAAAAATTAGCCAAAACACAATTCTTAGAGAAGTTTGAAATCTTATTTAACAATAATAATTCTGAATCATTAGCAATAAGTGAATTACCTACTGCTTACGACTATATTCGATTAGGCCATCCTTTATCTTGTTTATTAGAATGGGTGATTGCTAAGATAAATAATATAAAACCAAAAAATGTAATAAGTTTTTCATCAAAGACGATTCCTATTTTGGCAATTCTAAGAAAAAATTTGTTAGCTAATAAAAGTACCCAAATTGTTTTTACAGATGAGTTACCAAAGTTTATTGATTTTAAAGTACTAAAGAATATTTATGGATATAAATTTGATTTAAAAAAAGTTGAGAAAGTAGAAGATATTTCTGCGTTTAATGGAAGTACCGTTTTCATTTCACAACAAAATGAAATTAGTAATATTCCTCTTAAATTAGAGATTGACTTTTTTATCAATTTTCATTCTCAGTTTGGGAGTATTTTATTAGTAAATGGCGAAAAAAATGAAAGTTACATTTCAGAAATTCAGCATGTACGCAGAAGAGAAACTATTTCAATGACACCTGTGAATTGCCTTGCAAACTTAAATTCAATTATAAACAAATCTACTTTTGAAAATAACAAAAATAATACTGTATCAGATAAAAAACTTGTTTTAGAATCAATTGCAGATATTACCGGAACAAATACCAAGGCACTAGTAGGTTCTAGTGGTCTATCTATTCAGTATGCAATTATGATGGGACTTATTCATGATGCTCTAGAAAATCATAAAGGGAAAGCTATCCGATTTATAGTTCCTCCAAATTGTTATGGCGGAACAAATGATCAAGCAAGACGAGTTGCTGCTTGTATTGATAATGTTGAAGTTATGGATTTACAAGTAGATAGTGGTAACGATATGGTAAATAGTATTAATGTAGTTTTAGATAAAATTGCTAAAGAAGATGGCATCCCTTATATCATTGCTGAAATTCCAACCAACCCAAGAGTTGAAGTACCTGATTTGATACAATTAGAGAAAGTGCTAAGTCAAGAACGCAGAACAGTATCTGGAGAATTGGCCATAGAACCTGTTTTTATATTAGATCAAACTTTTTGTCCTAATGTTCACTTTTTAGGTGAAGATGAAATATTGTCAAAAGTTAGAACCATTTCGTATGTGAGTGGATCTAAGTTTCCTAGTGGTGGAAAATGTACTGCTGGATACTGCGTTGGAAATACTAGAACAGAATCCTTAATGGATAAAATAGAATTTCACTTAACACTTTGCGATAATGAGGCTACAAATCTACAATATGAGCTTTTGGCAAAGCAAATGCCATCTATGAATAAAAGAATTAGTGATGCATACCTGAATACACGTGAATTTGTAAATTTCATTAATAAAACTCTACCAGAAGCAAAAATCAATTTTGTCTCAGAAGAATTGGCCCAACAAGGATTTACTCCATCAGTATTTTCATTAGACCTACCTACTAAAGGAACGACTGATAGAGAAAAAGAAGAATATAAAAGAAAGTTAAATCATGTATTAATTAATTTGATGATTACCGAAATTCCTAATGAAAGTAAGTATTGCGTAAGCTATGGGCAGTTAAACGGCTGTTATTGGACGATTCCCGCTACATCTACACAAGGAACCACTAAAGAAGTTGATAAAGATTATATTGCTCGTGTTGCACTTTCTCCTAATATGGACTTAGAACACCACAAAAAAGTATTTTTAGATTTTGTTAAAACTATTTAACTTAAACCAAACAAGAAGAAAAAAGTATGGAATGAAGGATTTAAATCTATAATCATCTTAAAATTAATTAATTATAACAAAAGAAGTCCTTCTATTTTCCTCCTTATTCTCTCCTAAAGGTTGGCTTTCACCCAAACCTTTATAGGTCAAGTTATTTTCAACCTTAGCACTTAAGTATTCAAATACAACTTTGGCTCTTTGTTGGGATAGTATTTGGTTATCTGTTTCATTACCCACATTGTCCGTATGCCCTTGAATTTCAATTTGTAAATTCGGGTTCTTTTGAAGATAAGTAATTAATTTATTCAATTCAGCAAAAGAACTTTGTTCCAAGGCGTAGGAATTACTTTCAAAAGTTACATTTTTAAGTATTACCTCCTCTCCTGCTTTGTTGGTAATGATATCCAATTCTAAATCCGCTAATGGTTCAGCTTGCAAATTTTCAGGCAATTCAAACTGAAAGATATCCTCCTTTCCAAAACCACTAATATCAGACGTGTAATAAGCAGTTTTCCCATCACTTGATACAATTAAAGAATTTTCTGAATTGTGCGTATTTATTGGATAACCCATATTTTCAGGAATATCCCAATCCTCTTGGGCATTAACTCTTCTACTTACGAATAAATCATCATCACCCATACCAATATGGCCATCTGAAGCAAAATAAAGCGTTAAATTATCAGGATGCAAAAAAGGAGACATTTCAACTTGATTAGTATTAATACTACTACCTAAATTTTCGGCTGGCATAAAACCTTTTTTAGTAATTTCTGACCTCCAAACATCTTCTTTTCCAAAACCACCAGGACGATTACTTATAAAATACAAATACTTTTCATCAGGAGAAAAACAGGCTTGAGACTCCCATTTATTAGTATTAATATTTTCACCTAAATTATATTCCTTAGACCATCCAATCTCCTTGGAATATTGTCTGATGTACAAATCGCAACCACCAATACTGTTCGCCCTATCACAAGCAGTATATACATACATAGTTCCATCAGCAGAAACCGTAATTGCACCCTCATTTTGTAATGTATTGAAAGGTAAAGGACTTACTGTGTTACTTGGAATATCATACACAAAAAGATCCTCTTGATCACGATTTTGATTCGATTCCATTCTTCTTGTAAAAAGTATTTTTTTTGCATCAACAGTTATCGCATTTACATACTCAGTCATAGAAGAGTTTACAAGCTCACCAATATTTATTGCATCAAAATAAATAGGATTTTTTAATGCCTTAATTGCAAATCGACAATTTTCAATATATTTATCAATTTTAGATGAAAAACTGGACTCTTCAATATTATTTGAAATTATTTTTTCAGCATAATAAAGAGCATTCTCATAAAAACCATTATTATAAAAAAGTTCAGCAACTTGTTCAATTCCTTTTACATCATTAAGAGTATTTTCATCATAAACCTTTAATAAATAATCAGCAGCAAGCTCAATCTGATTATTATTAGCATAAATTGATGCTAGAAGCAAGTTTGGTTTACTCCAATCTGATGATTTCTCTAATGCTTTATTTGCATATTTTATGGCTTTTTCAATATCACCTTCATTATTATATTTTACTGCCTTATCATAAATTTTATAATCCTTAATCTGAGCAATAAGTATTACCGGGAATAAAAAGAATATAAGAACTAATATTCTCATTAAGGAATATTCATGTATTTATGGCTTTGCAAAGAAATAGTCCAATCCTTATTTTCTTTTACAAAATCAATAATCATTGGAATTATTTTTTCCCGCTTACTCCATTCAGCTTGTAAGTAGAGTTTACAATCATCACTCAACCCTTCCCTTTGCTGTTCAGCCCAAATAAAATCATGTTTATTATTCACAATAACTTTTAACTCACTTGTTATGGGTTTTATTGATGGCAAGGGCGCTTGCATTTTTTTAGGAGACATACATACCCAATCAAAATCACCACTATATGGGTATGCTCCTGAAGTTTCCAGGTGCACTTTTAAACCCTCCAATTTTAAGGCTGTAGTCAATTTATCCAAATTCCACATTAAGGGTTCACCACCCGTTATTACTACTGTATCCACAGGATATTGAGCAATGCCTTTTAGAATATCAGTAATACTAGTTGGTGGATGCAAGTCAGCATTCCAACTTTCCTTAACATCACACCAATGGCAGCCAACATCACAACCACCAATGCGTAAAAAATAAGCAGCTTTACCCGAATAATACCCTTCACCTTGAATCGTATAAAATGCTTCCATTAAAGGTAGCATATCTCCACTTTCCACTGCTGATTTAGTTTGTTTATCCATATTGACAAAAGTAAGATAGTTTTTGGTTTTTAGTTTGTAGTTTTTAGCAATTTATTTCTTTAAGTTTGCAATACTAAAAACAGAAAAATGAGCAAGCAAATTATAGAGTGTGTACCAAATATATCAGAAGGAAGAGATGCTGATAAAATTAGAATTATCTCACAAATAGTTGAAAAAATTGATGGCGTAAAACTCCTGAATGTTGACCCAGGAAAAGCAACTAACCGTACAGTAATTACTTTTGTTGGCGAACCACAAGCCGTAATTGATGCCGCATTTTTACTTATACAAAAAGCACAAGAATTGATTGATATGAGTAAGCATTCTGGAGAACACCCAAGAATGGGAGCTACTGATGTTTGTCCGTTAGTACCAATTGCAAATATTAGCATGGAAGAGTGTGCACAATGGGCACACAAACTTGGGGAAAAAGTAGGAACAGAACTAGGAATTCCTGTTTATCATTATGAAGCAGCAGCAAAAGAAAAAAAACGTGAAAATTTAGCCAACTGCCGAAAAGGAGAATATGAAGGTTTATCCAAAAAATTAGTAGATGCGGATTGGAAACCAGATTTTGGTCCTGCTGAATTTAATAAATCAGTAGAAAAATCAGGAGCAACAGCTATTTCAGCTCGTGACTTTTTAGTAGCCTATAACATCAACTTAAATACTACATCTACAAGAAGAGCAAATGCAGTAGCTTTTGACATCCGTGAAGCAGGAAGAATAAAAAGAGAAGGTGATTCATTATCAGGAAAGATAATGAAAGATGAAAATGGAAATCCTTTAAAAGAACCAGGACTATTCAAAGCAGTAAAAGGAATTGGCTGGTATATTGAAGAATATGGGGTTGCTCAAATCTCGTACAATCTAACCAATATTAATATCTCTCCTTTGCATGAAGTATTCGATAAAACTTGTGAGCGTTCAATCGCTAGAGGAATGCGAGTTACTGGTTCGGAATTAATAGGACTTGTACCTAAAAAAGTATTGATTGATGCTGGGAAACATTTTTTAAAAAAACAAGAACGCTCAACAGGAATAAATGAAAGTGAAATTATAAAAATTGCAATTAAGACTTTAGGATTAGATGAATTAGCTCCTTTTAATCCGCAGGAAAGAATAATTGAATACATGTTGGAGAATGATAACAACAAACCATTAGTAAGTATGAGTCTTACTGAGTTTGCTAATGAAACAGCAAGTGAAAGCCCAGCTCCTGGAGGTGGATCTATTGCTGCTTATTGTGGAGCTATGGGGATTTCCTTAGGCACAATGGTTGCTAACCTTTCGGCACATAAAAGAGGTTGGGATGATAGATGGGAAGAGTTTTCTAATTGGGCAGAAAAAGGAATGGCTTACCAAAACACCCTTTTGGATTTAGTAGATGAGGACACCAATGCCTTTAATAAAATTATGGATGCTTTCCGTTTACCAAAAGATACTGAGGCTGATAAAGCTAAAAGACAAGCAGTAATACAAGCAGCAACAAAATATGCTATCCTTACTCCTTTTAAGGTTATGGAAACGGCTTTTGCTTCTATGGAAGTAATGAAAGCTATGGCAGAATTTGGAAATCCTAACTCAGTAACGGATGCTGGAGTTGGTGCCCTTTGTGCTAGAACTGCTGTAATTGGAGCTTTCTTAAATGTGAAAATTAATTGTGGAGATTGTACAGACAAATTCTTTGTAGAAGATGTTTTAAAGAGAGGACAAAAATTAGTTGATGATGCTTGTGCTTTGGAAGATGAAATCATGAAAATTACGAATTCAAAAATAAACTAAAAACTATGTCAGAAGAAATGAAAGCCTGCCCTGTTTGCGAATCTCCTTATGGATATACTACAGGAGATGATTCTTATACTTGCCCTGAATGTAAATCAGTGGAATCCAAAAGAAGTAGAAATGGAAGGAGGACTGGTAGTTTTGGACAGTAATGGAACTCGCTTACAAACAGGAGATAGCGTTATCGTTATTAAAAACCTCCCTGTTAAAGGGGCTCCAAAACCAGTAAAATCAGGCACCAAAGTAAAGAACATTCGCTTAACTGAAGGAGAGCACAACATAAACTGTAAAATTGATGGATTTGGTTCTATGCAGCTAAAATCAGAATTTGTAAAAAAAGGTTAATCAGGAAGAAATGAAAGAACAAAAGGAAGCCCCCGAAAGAAGTAAAATCAAAACTAATCTGCACCCAAGAAATAAGAACAGGGAGCAATATGATTTAGCGGAACTAGTAAAGGAAATTCCTAAATTAAAGAAACACATAAAACCAAATAAATACGGAGAGGATTCAATTCGATTTTATGATCCTGCAGCTGTAAAACTACTTAACAAAGCACTTTTAAGTAATTATTACGGAATAAAAAATTGGGATTTTCCTGATACTAATTTATGCCCTCCTATTCCTGGTAGAGCAGATTACATTCATTATATGTCTGATTTGTTAGAGGAAAATAATGAAATTACTTGCTTGGATATTGGTGTAGGTTCAAACTGCATCTATCCTATATTGGGGATTAGCGAATACCAATGGAATTTTATTGCTTCTGATGTTAATGTTGATGCTATTACTTGTGCAAAAGAAATCATAAAAGCAAATCCTACACTTAAAGGGAAAGTAAAATTCAGATTGCAAAAAGATGAAAATAAAATCTTTAAAGGAATCATTAAGCCTAAAGATAAAATTGATGTTAGTATTTGTAATCCTCCTTTTCATGCTTCAAAAAAGGAAGCCCTTAAAGGTAGCATGCGAAAAGTTAGAAACCTTACCGGAAAAAGATCAAAAAAGATACAACTCAACTTTTCAGGAATGGTAAATGAACTGATCTGTGAGGGTGGAGAAAAGCAATTCATTCAGAACATGATAACCGAAAGCGTAAACTATGCTGAAAACTGCTTATGGTTTACTACATTAGTCTCTAATGAGAAAAACCTGAATAGAATTTACAGCTCTTTAGAAAAGATAGAAGCAACTGAAATTAAGACAATTAATATGGGTACTGGTAATAAAATTAGCAGAATTGTAGCTTGGACTTTCCTAACTAAAAAAGAACAAAAGCAGTGGAAAAAGAACTAACTCATTTTTTTAATACTTCTCTGACTAATGCTTTAAGAAGCCTAAAAGAAGATAGTAAAGCCAAATGGGGAACTATGACTGCCAAACAAATGCTAATCCATTTAATACAAAGCAGTAAAATGATGCATTTTGGAAATAACACTCTACTAATTAAAGAAGAGTATGTTGAAAAAGCAATTGCCTTTTTATATACTGACAAAGCAATAAAAAAAGGGTTAGTTGTTCCAAATGATATTGGGTTCAATTTTACGAATAATAATGAGGACATTGAAGAGTTAAAAGCAGAATTAATAAATTCAAGCAATAATATGATTAACTTCTTAATTGAAAACACAGACTTTAAAGCTATCCATCCTTATTTTGGGGAATTAAACACTAAGCAATGGATACTCTTTCAAAAGAAACATTATTCGCATCATTTGAGTCAATTTGACTTGCTTTAGAGCATCAATTTTATTTAGCAAATGAATAATCTTAAGAAGAATTAAGCTCAAACAAATAAGCACCCTCAGTGCTTACATTATAAAAAGGAATATCCCATTTAAGGCATTCCTTTTTTATTTGCTCCCATTTGTATTTTGGCACTGAAGAATCTATTATTACTTGTTTGCAGTTAATATTTATAAAATCCAATCTTGCTTTTTCAGATACAATTATATAATCAAAATATAAAGCAGTAGTTGGTTTTTCAAAATCCTTATCCCATAACAGAATTTTTTGATCAAGAAACTGAATAAAATTACCATTTCTAAAATAGTTTTTTTCTTGAAATAAATTAGGAACTAGGGTTGATTTTGTCACTCTTTTCTCCCATCTGTAATGCATAATATGAAACCTCATTGTGTTTTGATTATTTTTTAAATCATCATTAGCAATAAAATAATTGGTATTACCATCCACAAAATCAATAGCCCTTTGTTTTGGGACATCATACACTATAAAATAGGATTGCTGCTGTGTGTCATATTGTTCTTTTAACTGTAAAATCATAAAAAAGATTACTAAAGCGAGAGACAGCTGTAATAATCTTGGTTTCCATTTTATAATTGAAGAAAAAAACAAGATGATAATAGTATAAATAATTATCGTTTCCAATACTGTAATACTAATCCCTAAACTCAAGGAATGCGGCAAAGCTTCTACCCACTGTACCGAAAAGTTAAGCAACAAAAGTAACTTGTTAACTATCAAAGCCAAAAAACCTGAAAAAATTGGAATAGCACTAATTACAAACAACAATACACCTCCACCAATAATAAAAGTAGCCAAAGGAATAACAAACAGATTAGATAATAAAAAGTAATTAGGAAACTGATGAAAATAATACATTCCAAGTGGAAATGTAGCTAATTGTGCTGCAATAGAAACAGTAGTAATTGCCCAAATTTTATCCAATAACCAATATTTTGTATACATCAGTTTATACAACTTAGGTTGCAAATAAACAATTCCCAATACAGCAGCATAAGAAAGCTGAAAACCAACTTGTAGTAAAATATAGGGATTGTATAATAGCAACACAAAAGCTGAGGCCGCAAGTGTATTATAAATATTAGTTTCTCGCTTAAGTGCCGAACCAATAATAATAAAAGAAAACATAGTGGCCGCTCTAAGTACTGATGGAGACAAACCAGTAAGTAAGGCATAAGCCCAAAGAGATAAAATAAGGAAAACTGCCTTTAAATACTTCCCATATTTGAATTTTTCAAAGAATAGAAATAAAGAATTCAATAACAAATAAATTATTCCAACATGTAATCCTGAAACAGCCAAAACATGCATAGCACCCGAACTAGAATAAATCATAATTGTTTCTCTGTCTAACAAATCCTTATAGCCTAATAATAAAGCAGAAATAACTGCTAATTCTTCATTTTGAAAATGAAATTCTAGATGTGTCAATAATTTTTTCTGATACACAAAAGCTAATTTTCTTAAGGTATTATTTTCTGAGAATGAAATTAATTTCCAGTTGATACTTTGAAGATATTGCTGAGCAGTTATATTACTATTTAATAAAAAGTTTTTATAATTGAACTGCGCAGGATTACTAGGGTTTTCTATTGTTTTCCACTTGCCATTAATAAACAGCTTATCTCCATAAGTTAATAATTCGGCAAGGCTGTCTTTAGCTAAATATAGAATGGCTTTTCCTTGCGTATTTCGCCAATCATCTCCTGACTTTACAGCAATAACTTCAACCTCACATTTATAGGATTTAGTTTTAGTAACTATATCTTCTTTTAATACAACAATTGAAGCACTTGAACTATATTTTTCAAAATGAAAGCGTTTATTGACCGGTTTATGTTGCTGGGTAATTAGCACACCAAAAACCACAAAAAGGAGATTAATTAGTATACCAAAAATCCATCTTTTGCTAAAAGATGAGAAATAGCGTTTAAAATAACTAATATATAAAATACCAATTACAGCAGCTAAAATAATAATGCACAAATAAATAGTAGAAAGTTGAAAATGAAAAGCAATAATAATCCCCATTAGGAATGGAAGTATTATTCTAAAAAGCGGTATCTTATTCCAGTAATTCATTTGGATAAATTTAATATATTTGTATCAAAATTATCAATATGAAAAAGACTATTTTATTATTAATGCTAGCGGTTGTTATAAATTCATGTTCTGTTGAAGTATTAGTTGATGGATGTACAGATATATATGCAGAGAACTTTAATCCTAATGCAGATAGTGATGACGGAAGTTGTTGGTATACATGTACTGATCCTTATGCAGTAAATTATAACCTTGTTTTAAATGCTTATTATTGTGAATATGAAGCTGATGTGGTGTTTTATGAAGATGTAGCAGCTGCACTATATTTTAATAATCTTGGCATAGATTGGTTAGATGTATATGTTGGAAATGATTATGTTGGCACTCTTCAAGCAACATTAGGATTTACTTATGTACCTGTTTGCTTCCCTACTGACCCTGATGCAGTACACTTTACACTTGCTTGGGAAAACTCACTATCAAGTACATTTACATGGTCAGTAAGAGATGGTTTTGGAACAATACATTATAGTGGAACTGATCTTATTCTGGCAAATAACTGTCTACCAATGGAATTAACGTTTAAGAAAATTCAGGATTACAAAGAATCTAAATAGATTTTAATATAAACTGAGCTGCATTTTTTGAAGCCCCTTTCTTATTTAGCAAATCAATTAATTTATCATAATTAGTTAAAATTTCCTTATTGTCATTCAACAGGATATCTAATTCCTCTTTTATACTATTCTTATTCAATTCTTTCTGAATAAGTTCCTTTACTACTAACTTATCCATTAGGATGTTTACTAATGATAAATACTTAATTTTAATCAGGTTTTTTGCTAAAAAATAAGTAAGCCAATTGGTTTTGTAACATACTACTTGTGGCACTTTAAACAATGCAGTCTCTAAAGTTGCAGTACCAGAAGTAACTAAAGCAGCAGTAGCATTTGAAAGTAAACCATAGGTTTCATCAAATACTAATTTTATATTATTTTCTTTTATGAAAGAGTGATAATATTGCTTGCTAAAGTTATTAGTTGCTGCAATAACAAACTGATGATTCGGGTAATGGCTAACTATCCTTAACATTTCAGGAAGTATACCTTCTATTTCCTGTTTTCTACTTCCAGGTAATAAAGCAATTATTGGTTTTTCAGTGCTATAAGAAAAACTAAAGTTTCCCTTGCCAATTTCATCCAACAGAGGATTCCCAACATAAGTTACTTTCATTCCATATTTTTGATAGAAATCAACTTCAAAAGGGAAAATCACTAAAAGTTCATCAACATATCTTTGTATTTTAGATACTCTGCTTTTATTCCAAGCCCAAACTTTTGGAGAAATATAATAAAACACCTTTATCCCTTTCTGTTTTGCAAACTTTGCAATCTTTAAATTAAAACCAGGATAATCAACTAAAATAAGTGCATCAGGTTTATATTTTAAAATATCTTGCTTACAATAATTTAAATTTTCCTTTATAGCCCCTAAATTTTTCAAGACATCCAAAAGCCCCATAAAAGCAGTTTCTTTTATGTGCTTAACTAACTCCACTCCTTGCGCTAGTAAGCGTTCTCCTCCCCAAGCTCTAAACTCTAATTCATTATTACATTTTTTAAGTTCCTCAACCAAATTAGCAGCATGTAAATCCCCAGAAGGTTCACCAGTAATAATGTAAAATTTCATTAAAATAGAATTAAGATAAGTACTAAAAATGCATAAGCTATGGTAGCACCAAGTATTCCTCTAGAAACTTCATCACGAGACATTTTTATTTGCATGAAAAACAAAGCTGTATTAGTTAAAAATACACTCAAACTAATGTGATGCGTCATAGTTCCCATTCTATTAATAGTATCAATTGCTGTATCAAATTCAACCTCCAGATAAAAACCTACATAAATAACAAATGCAGTAATTGGGGCAAAAACACCAATGGAAAAACCCTTTGCTACATCTCTATTCATCATTGGAAAATATTTTATTTAAGGATGATATTGAAGGATAAGCTGTAATATCAAATTGAACAGGAACAATAGATACATAATGATTAGCTAAAGCCCACTCATCAGTATCTGTTCCTTTATCATAATTAACAAATTTACCCGTAAGCCAATAATAAGTTCTACCCTTAGGATCAACCCTTTTTTCAAACTGTTCTTCCCAATTAGCATTAGCTTGCCTACAAACCTTAATTCCTTTTATTGCCTGATCTTCTTTAGTTTTCGGGATATTAACATTAAGACAAACACCTGTATCCATACCTTTATCTAGCACTGATTGTGTTACTTTTCTTATATAAATTTCTGATTCAGAAAAATCAGCATCATGAGCATAATCTAACAATGAAAAACCAATAGAGGGAATTCCCTCCAAAGCCCCCTCAACAGCTGCTGACATAGTACCTGAATAAATAACATTTATTGATGAGTTAGAACCATGATTAATACCTGAAATACATAAATCAGGTTTTCTTTCTAACAACTGATTGACTGCTAATTTCACGCAATCAACAGGAGTACCACTACATGCATATTCTTTTTGAGGTCCTTTATCAAATACAATCTTATCACATCTTAAAGTCGAATCAATCGTAATGGCGTGCCCCATTGCTGACTGAGGCCCATCAGGAGCAACAACAACAACATCACCAAAATCGTTCATAATTCGAATTAAATTACGGATTCCTGAGGCTGATATACCATCATCATTAGTTACTAAAATTAACGGTCGTTTCATTTTCTTAAGTTTTATGCAACAAAATTACTATATTATTGTTGTATATTAAGAAGGAATTTTTCCTAATTTTGCAAAACAAAAAAACAACTATGATTTGGATAATAATGATTGCCTTTATGATTGCTGGAGGTATAGTAAGCTCAAAACTTAAAAAGAAAATAAAGAAATACAGTAAAATCCCTACCCTTTCTGGAATGAATGGTAAAGAAATAGCTGAAAGAATGTTGGCTGACAATCATATATATGATGTAAAAGTAATTTCAGTTCCTGGAAAACTAACTGACCATTATAACCCAATGGATAAAACAGTAAACCTAAGCCCTGATGTTTACCAAGGAAGACATGTTTCTGCAGCTGCTATAGCATCCCATGAATGTGGGCATGCAGTTCAACATGCTACAGCATATTCATGGTTACAAATGCGTTCACAGATGGTTCCTATAGTTAATATGAGTAATAAGATGATGAGTACAGTCTTTATTATTGGACTAATAGGAGGGAGCTATATTGGCCTTGGATTTACTAATCTTCTGATGGTATTTATTGCCTTACAAGCTATTGTTACTGCTTTTACTTTAGTTACATTGCCTGTTGAATTTGATGCCAGCAGAAGAGCATTAGTTTGGTTGCGCTCTTCTGGCATAACAAGTGAACAAGAGCTAACTTACGCAAATGATGCATTAAAATGGGCAGCTAGCACTTATGTGGTTGCAGCATTAGCAGCTGCTACCTACCTATTATACTATGTTTCAATGTTAAAAGATTAAGCAATAAAATACAAAGTATAAAAAAAGCCCTAACAAATGTTAGGGCTTTTCTTTTTATAAAAAAAAGAAATTATTTCTTTTTAACAAATGGTAAACCTGTTCTACTATTTTCTTTAACCATTTTACCGTCAGGTAAAGCGTCTAAACAAGTTACTGGATTTCCTTTTTTAGAAACAGTTAATTCTTCTTTAGCAAAGAAATAAATTGTTTGTACATTTCCTGTTGATTTTAAAGTAACATCTTGCTTGTGTAAGAAGTAAGTTGTACCTCTTTCGTTTGTGTGCTTATAAGCCATAGTTTTTTTTTTGGTTAATAAATTTTTACTGGGACTAATATAGAAAAAAATATGATACAATTTGAATTTTACTAGATAAGGCTAATATATATTGTTAATAACTACAAAATTTAAAACCAAATCAACTTTTATAAATAACTTTATAAAGCAAAATACCAATAAAAATACTATAATACATAAAAATCTATATATCAATAACTTACAACAAAACTATCGTATTATAAAATAATATATTCTCTACTAGATAAGAGGGTTTTAATCACTAGGTAAGGTCGTTAATAACTTACATTGCAATCTTATGAATTCAGTCTATATTATAGAGTAATTCTAATCAATCACATAATACTAAACCCTTTTAAAATGCGTTTTAGTTATGATTCAATTTGGAAATCACTATTTTTACCCATCAAAAAATTAAACATGAAAAAATTAATAATAATGCTTATTTCAGTAATAAGCATGTATTCAGCAAGTGCACAAAAATATACCGATCAATACATTAAAGATGCAAGTAAAGTTGCTGAAAGTTGGTTAAGTGATATTAACGAAAAACAATATGAAAATGCATTTCAATTGCTATCAAGTGAAGCTAAATTAATATATAAACAAGAAACTTGGGTAAGCTTAATAAATGAGTTAATGCTTGAATTTGGAGCATTAGAAAATAGGAAAGTAACTGGAAAGATATTTCAAAGTGAAATAGAAGGAATGGAGAATGGCTTTTATGTTTTTATAGACTATAGGTCTAGTTATACAAATACTATAGATCATAATTGTAAACCTGTCATACCTTAGTGGAGACTTTTGTAAAATTATAACTATATAACTT